>VGYZ01000020.1 GCA_016872795.1 Planctomycetota bacterium | reverse complement strand
GAGCGTGATCGGTCCGATGCGCGGCGCGAAGCTCGACTCGTACCACTCGCGTCCGCGCGCGCGCACGAGCGTGAGCCGCGTGAGAATGCCGGCCGCGAAGGGAATGCCGAGGTAGACGGCGACGCTGGCCGCGATCTCCCCCATCGAGACCGGCACGACCGTGCCCGCGAGGCCGAGCTGCTCGGGCAGCCACGTCGCGAACAGCCACGCGTACACGGGAAAGAGCAGGATCTGGAACACCGAGTTGAGCGCGACGAGTCCCGCGCAGTACTCGCGGTCGCCGCCTGCGAGGTCGTTCCAGACGATCACCATGGCGATGCAGCGCGCGAGACCGATCAGGATCAGGCCGAGCATGTAGTCGGGTTCGTCGCGCAAAAACACGACCGCAAGCGCGAACATCAGGAGTGGCCCGAGAATCCAGTTCTGCGCGAGCGAGAGCGCGAGCACGCGCCGATCGCGCAGCACGCTGCCGAGCTCCTCGTAGCGCACCTTCGCGAGCGGCGGGTACATCATCGCGATCAGCCCGACCGCGATCGGGATCGAGGTCGTGCCGACGGCGAAACGCCCGAGCACCAGCGCGAGGTGCGGCATGGCCCAACCGAGCACCACCCCACACGCCATGGCGAGGAAGATCCACGCCGTGAGGTAGCGATCGAGAAACGAGAGACGACCACCCGTCTTCATCGCGCCAGTCCTCGGAAGAGCCGTTCGAAGCGCTGCAGAACTGCAGGCTCGAGGCAAGAGCACATACTTGGCCCTGAGACCGTGCCGCGCACGAAGCCGGCGGCTTTCAGCACCTTCAGGTGCTGGGACACCGTCGACTGCGCCAACCCGACCTCGTCGACGATGGTCCCGCACACGCAGCTCTCGTGTTCGCGCAGAAAGCGCACGATGCGCACGCGCGCGGGGTGCCCCAGCACCTTGGCAAGGCGCGCGAGCTCGCGCTCGCCGGCCGGACCGGTGAGGGGCGGCAAGTCGCTCGCGCGTCGCGCCGGCGGACAACAGCTCTTGGCCCCCATCCTCGAAGCACGATAAGACAATCCCCGCCCCGGAGGCAACCGATGAGCCCGAGCGCGCTGCGCGTCCTATTCGTGTGCGTCGAGAACTCCTGCCGCAGCCAGATGGCCGAGGCCTTCGCCAAGCTCGACTTCCCGGAGCTCCTCGACGCGCACAGCTCCGGCTCGCGTCCGTCGGGCAGCGTGAACCCCAAGGCCATCGCCTCGATGCGCCTCGTGGGCTACGACCTCGCCCGCCACAGCTCCAAGGGCCTCGCCGAAGTGCCGCAACTCGAGTGGGACTGGGCCATCACCATGGGCTGCGGCGACGAGTGCCCCAACATGCGCGCCCGCCAGAGCGCGGACTGGCAGATCCCCGACCCCAAGCACCTCGACGCCGACGCTTTTGCCGCCGTGCGCGACTCCATCCGCGCCCGCGTCGCCGAGCTCGCGCGCGCGCCGCGCTAGCCGCGTTCAGTCACTTCGACTCGCCCTGCGTGGCGGGCGGCGGCGGGGTCCAGCCGGTCGGGCGCGCGAGGGTCGGGGCGAGCAGCGCGATCAGGCCCATGGCGGTGCCGTAGTTCTCGCTGCGCGGGAAGATGCGGTCGTTCCAGCCGCCGGAGTCTTCCTGCACCTGAAACAGGCGCTCGAGGAAGCGTTGGCGGTAGCTCGCGCGCTCGGCCTCGGGCAGGAACTCGATCGCCTGCGCCGCGTAGCCGTGCGCGTAGAAGAAGTAGTAGGGCGCGACGCCGTAGGGCGGCACGTGCGTGCCCGTGCCCTTGCGGCGCTTCTCGAGCCACTCCCAGTGTTCGAGGAAGTTGTCGAGCGAGCGACGCACATTGTCGACGCTGCCGCGACCGGCGAGCACGAGCACGCACTCGGTGATCGGCGAGCGACCGATCGCGCCCGGCCACTCGTCTTTCTTGGCGAGCGTGTTGTAGGGAATCGCGCCGGCCTCGGTGCGACACGTCTCGAGCGCATCGAGCGCGCGCGCGATCACGCTCGCATCGACGCTCTCGCCCTGCTTGTGCGCCTCGAACAGCGCGATCAAGGTCGGGGCCGTCATGAACGGCGACGCCGGAGCGCGCTTCGCTCCCCCGCCGGGCCGCGAGTAGTTCCAGCCGCCCGTCTCGACGATCTCGGTCGTGTGCAGGACCTCGACCAAGCGCTTCACCCACGCGTCGAGCGCCTGTTCCTTGCCCTTCGGCACGAGCTTCTCCGCGCGCAGCCGCAGGAAGAGTTGCAGCGCGTAAGCATGGCCCCAGCCGCGCACGTCGTAGCCGCCGTTGAAGCCCGCCGACATCGCCGGATCCTCGAGCGTCTCGAACAGGAAGTCGACGGCGCGCGCCACGGCCGCCTGCGACTCCTTCGACTTCGCGTGCTGCGGAGACTCGACCAGCGCCCACGCGGAAATCGCGGTGCCGCCGACGCGATAACCGACGGGAATCTGCCCCTTCTCGCGGTACACGCCCTCGTAGGGCCACTCGCGCTCCGTCCCCTTCGGATCGGAGAGGTTCTCCTGCAGCTCGACGAGCAGCGCGTGCGCCTTTTTCGCCGCCGACTCGACGCTGGGCAGCTTCTTCTTCGGCTCGGGCTCCTGCGGAGCGAGCGTGACGACGGACGGAACGAGCGACAGGAGCAGCGCGGATGCGATCATCGGGGGGCCTCTCGAAGGACCCCGATAGCCTAACCGCGCAGCGCCGATTCGCCGCCGACGAGCACATCCTCGAGCTCGAGCTCCGGCCCGCGCAGCACGATCAGGTCCGCGCGCGCGCCCGCCGCCAGCACGCCGATCTCGCGTTCGAGCCCGAGCGCGCGCGCCGGCGTCTCGCTCGCCATCGCGAGCGCCTCCTCGAGCCCGACCACGCCGCGCTTCACCAGTCGCCGCACCATGTCGAGTTGCCCCATCGCCGTCCCCGCGAGCTGGCGTTCCGCCCGCCCCGGCCCCGGCGGGTAGTAGGCCGTGCCGTCGTCGATCAGGTGGTCGCGGCCGTGCGAGTGGAACACGTCGCAGCCCGTCCCGGCCCCGCGCAGCGCGTCGCTCACCAGCGCCAGCCCCTGCGGGCCGCGCGCCGCGAGCGCGAGCTCGATAGCCTCGCCCCCGACGTGCACAAGGTCTCCGATGATCTCCGCGTAGAGCGCGCGCTCGATCAGCGCGAAGCCCGCGAGCCCGACCTCGCGATGGTGGATGCCGTTCATGGCGTTGAAGAGGTGCGTGGCGCCGCTCGCGCCCGCGCGCGCAGCCATGCGCGACTCTTCCGCAGTGGCCTTGCTGTGGCCGAGCGAGACGCGCACGCCGCAGCGCACGAGCTCCGCCACGAGCTCCGCCGAGCCGCGCAGCTCCGGCGCGAGCGTCACCGTGCGCACCCCGCGCCCGTCGCCCGTCGCCGGACCGAGGATCGCGCGCAGCGCCGCGAGCGAAGGCTCGGCGAGGTCGTGGCGCGGCAGGGCGCCCGCGCGCTCGGGATTCACGAACGGTCCTTCGAGGTGCAGACCGACCGCGCGCGCGACCGGGCCACGCAGCGCCTGCGCCGCCTTCCAAGAGCGCTCGCACACGCCGCCCTGCACCGTGGGCTCGGAGGGGAACAGCGTGGGCTGGAAGGCCGTGGTGCCGGCGAGCGCGAGCGCGCGCGCCATGCCGGAGAGCTGCTCGACCGGATCGCACCCGCCATAGCCGTGGATGTGCAGATCGACCAGCCCGGGCGCGATGATCGGCAACTCGGCATCGCCCGCGCGCGCGTCGCGCAGGTCGAGGCTCTCGATCTTGCCCTCGGCGACTCGCAGCGCCCCCGGAACCAGCCGCCCGCCGACCAGCAGACGACCGGTCCACAGACGACCGGCCAGCGGTCGCCCGGCGAGCTCCGTCACTTGCGCTCCAGATAGAAGATCGCGTTGGTGCCGTACTCGCGCAGCTCGACCTTGATCTTGGGCGCGAACTCGTTTTCCTGCACGCCGTCCTTGGGCGCGTGGAACACGACCAGCCCCTTCGACACGATCCGCTCGGTGACGAGCTTCTCGAGCGCCGCGAAGATCGCCGTGCGCGTCTTGCCGGTTTCGAGCATCGGGTACGGCGAATCGAAGAACACGAGTTCGAAGCGCGCGTCGGAACCGCCCCAAGAGCGGGTGGCGAGCGCGTCGGCCGCGACGATCTCGCCGCGGTCCTCGAGGGCGAGGTCCTCGACATTGCGGCGCAGGAGGTCGAGCACGCGCGGGTCGCGCTCCACGAGGCGGGCCTCGAGGGCGCCGCGGCTCAGGGCCTCGAGACCGAGGCTGCCCGTGCCCGCGAACAGGTCGAGCACGCGCGCGTCGATGACGCGCTCCCCGATCGTCGAAAAGACCGCTTCGCGCACGCGGTCGAGCATCGGGCGGGTGCCCATGCCATCAGGGGTCTTGAGCAAGCGTCCGCGGTGTTCTCCGGCAATGATCCGCATGGCAGGTCGGAAGAGTCTACAGAAACGGGGAGCGACGCGTCAGCGTCCGCCCCATGAAAGCTGCGCGCGAGCGCGCGGCGCAGGCCCAAAACTCGGTTCTAGCCGCCCTTCTTCGCGGGAGTTTCGGCCTGCTGGTCGAAGCTCCCTGGGGCCGGGGTCTTCCCCGTCGGCTTCTCGTCGGCGTTCGGAGCAGTCTTGGAGTCGGTCTTGGGCACCGGCGACGCGGCGCGCTCGGCATCCTCCAAGGCGTGCTCGGCGCGCGTGAGCGCGAGGCGCTGCTCGAGGTCGGTCTTCTTGGCCGCCGACTTGGCTGCCTCGAGCGCCAGCTTGGCCTTGGTCTCGCGTTCGCCCAGCTCGCGGTCGCGCTTCTTGTGCTCGAAGCCCTTGAGCTGCTCGAGCTTGCGCTGCTCGAGGTCGAGGTCGCGTTTGACCATCTCCAGCCGCGCCTTGCCGCGCGCGAGCACGAGCTCCTTGGTGGCCTCGGCGAAGGTCTCCGCCTCGTACATGCGCTGGAGCTCCTCGAGCTCCTGCTCGCTCTCGAGCAGGGACTGCTTCGCGCGGTCGACGCCGAGTCCCGCCGCGTCGAGTTCGAGCGCCACGGTGACCTTCTTGAAGTGCTCGCGCTCGGCCTTGACCGCGTTGAGCTCGCGCTCGGCCGCACCCACCGCCGCCTTGGCGCCCGCACGCGCGCTGTCCGCCGCGAGCTTGGCGATGTCGAGCTCGAGCCTCGCCGCCTCGACCGCGCGCACCTTCTTGCGCTGCTCCAGCTCGTCCTCGGGCTTCGTCGGCGCGCTCGCCGTTGCCTCGGTCGGGGCAGCCTCGGTCAGGGCACTCGTCGGTGTGTGCGTAGTCGTGACCCCGGAGCTAGCGGCACAGCCGGTGGCGAGGAACATCGCCGCGCAGAGCGACAAGCGTCGGTACGGAAGGTGCTTCATGGGATGTGATAGGTTGCGGTGGCGCTAGAGAGTCGCCTTCGCGCCGGGAATTCCGGCCTGAAAGGCGAGGATCGAGAAGGCGGTGCCGGCAGTCTGCATGCAGCTCATGTTGGGGAAGTCGAGGCTCGAGCCGTCGTCCCACTGGATCTTGGCGAGGTGCGCGCGCAGCCGGCGATGCCAGCCGGCGCGCTCGGGCTCGGGCAGCTCGTTGATCGCCTGCGCGGCGTAGCAGTGCGCGAACATGTAGAAGTACGCGGCGTTGGCGTAGTAGGCCTCGTGCGGGATCGGCCGCATGCGCGCGACATCGAGGAACTTGTGGTGCTCGAAGAACGCCTCGAGTCCCTCGCGCAGGCGCTCGTCCGTCACCGAGGCCAATCCCGCGCGCCGCAGGGCCCAGTTCGCGACCTGGATGCGGCCGAGGCTGCCCTTGACATTGTCGATCGACTCGCCCGGTCGGCGCGGCAGCGGCCGCAGGTCGTACATCACGCCGCCGTCGGGCAGGCGACAGCGATCGACATAGCGCACGGCGCGCGCGGCGACCTCGGGATCGACCTTCCAGCCCATGCCCTGCGCGCGCACCAGCGCCGGAATCACGCACGCCGTCGCGAACGAGGTGCTCCATGTCGGGCGGTTCGAGACCACCGGACCTTCGTAGTAGCCCCAGCCGCCGAGCGGCTCCTGGTTGTTCTCGAGCAGCGCGTAGAGGTCCGCGCCGCGCGCGTTGACACGCTCCCACAGGGCTTCGGTCTGGAAGCGCGGGTCGTCCGACGCGGCGACCATGGCCTGAAATCCGTACAGCGCGGCCCATGTGCAGTCGACATCCCAGTCGTTGCCGCGCTTGGGCAGGCGCGAGGCGAGCAACCACTCGAGCGCGCGCATCGCCGCCGCGTCGCGCTCCGGCGTGGCGTCGACCGAGAGCAGCGCGAGGAACGCGAGCGAATTGGCCGCGTACTGGAAGACATAGTAGGTCTCGACCGAGAAGCCCGTGAACTGCACCGAGTCGATGGCGCCCGCGCCCCAGGCGCCGTCGGGACGCTGGCTCGAGAGCAGCCAGTCCGCCGCGCGGCCGACGCGGGTGCGCGCCTCGTCCGCATCGACCACCAGCTCGGCCACCTTGCCCGCGGTCTCGACCGGCTCCTGCGGGGGCGGCACCGGCGGGCAGGCGAGGGCGAGAACATGCGACAAGACGAACATCGAGGGCGCCTCCACGCACGCACGGTAGTCCCCCACCCCGGCCGGAGTCCACCGCGCCCTCCATTCCGCCCGCACGAATGGCCTGCTGCCGCTCGGGCCGAGCTGGCCGCGCGCGTACAATCCGGGCTCGATCCGATGGTCAGACTGCATGTCAATGTCGATCACATCGCGACTCTCCGCCAAGCACGGCGCGAGGCCTTCCCCGATCCCGTCGAGTGGGCGCTGCGCGCCGAGCGCGCCGGAGCGCAGGGCATCACCTGCCACCTGCGCAAGGACCGTCGCCACATGCAGGATGCGGATGTCGTCGCGCTGCGGCGCGCGCTTCGCACGCTGCTCAACCTCGAGTGCTCGCTCGACGACGAGATGGTCGCGATCGCGCGCAAGAGCGGAGCCGAGGCCTTTTGCCTCGTGCCCGAGTCGCGCGCGGAGATCACGACCGAGGGCGGACTCGATGTGCGCGCGGAAGCGCAGCGCGTGGCGCGCGTGACGCGCGAGCTCGCAGCCGAGGGCGGCGCGGTCAGCCTCTTCATCGACGCGGATCGCGAGCAGATCGTGGCCGCGGCCGACAGCGGGGCACCGTTCATCGAGCTGCACACGGGCTGCTACGCGAATGCGCAGGGCGACGCTCGCAAGCGCGAGCTCGAACGGCTCGTCACCGGCACGGCCTTCGCGCGCGAGTGCGGACTGCGCGTCAACGCGGGTCACGGCCTCGACTACCGCAATGTCGCGCCCGTCGCTGGAATCGCGGGTGTCGAGGAACTCAACATCGGTTTTGCGATCGTGGCGCACTCGCTGTTCGTCGGCGTCGACGCGGCGATCCGCGAGATGCTCGCCGCCATGGCGAGCGGGAGCAGCGCTCGATGAGCTGGCGCCTGCACGGCAGCTATGTTGCGCTTCCTACACCGTTCTCCGGCACCGATGTCGACTACGCCGCGCTCGAGCGCCTCGTCGACTGGCATGTCGAGCAGGGCTCCGATGGCCTCGTCGCAGTCGGCACCACGGGCGAAGGCGCGACGCTCTCGGACTACGAGCGCCGCAGCGTGATCGAGCGCACGAGCGAGCGCGCGCGCGGTCGCATCCCCGTGGTCGCGGGCATCGGCACGAACAACACCGCGCAGTCGATCGAGCTCGCGCGCTTCGCGCAGTCCGCGGGCGCGGACGCCGCGCTCGTCGTCACGCCCTACTACAACAAGCCCACGCAGGCGGGCCTCTTGGCGCACTTCTGCGCGATCGCGGATGCGAGCGAGCTGCCGCTCGTGCTCTACAATGTGCCGTCGCGCACCGGCTGCGACCTCACGCCCGCCACAGTGGCCGCGATCCGCGCGCGCGCCCCCCGCGCCGTGGCGCTGAAAGAGGCCTCGGGATCTCTCGAGCGCGCGCGCGAAGTTCGCGCGGCCTGCGACATCGACCTCGTGGCCGGCGAAGACGCGCTGATCGCCGGCTTCATGGCGCTCGGCGGCACCGGCGTGATCGGCGTCGTCGCCAACCTCGCCCCCACCGAAGTGGCCGAGCTCTGCCGCGTCGCACGGCCTGGCGGCGATGCGCAGCGCACCTCCGAACTGGTCGCCTGGCTCGCGCCCCTGTGTCGCGACCTGTTCGTCGAGACCAACCCCGTGCCGGTCAAGACGGCGCTCGCGCGCATGGGATGGATGCGCGAGGATGTGCGCCTGCCACTCGTGGCGCTCGCGCCCGAGAGCCGCGCCCGCTTGCTCGCCACGCTCTCCGAAGCCGGCCTGCTCGAGCCCGCCGTGCGCGCCTAGCGGTCTTTCGCCGCAGGCGTCTCCGCGCGCAGGGGTTCGGTGCGGCGCCCGAGTGAGGGCCACCTGTTGCGTCGCGATCCCCTGGGCCAACATCGCAGACGGGCTCGAGCGTGCCGTGCGCATGTAACGCGGCGGAGCGCGCGCTGTAGTGCACCCCCGTGCCTCGTCTCTCGCCGCGCTCGCGCCGCTCGCCGCCGCGGCGCTGGTGGCGAGCTTCGTCTTCAGCGTCGAGGCCATGGCTGCGGGCGCACCGTGGCGTCTCGTCGGACTCGAGCCGGTTCCCTGCCCGGGCTGCCTGCTGTGCGGCCTCTCGCGCGCCTTCACGGCCGCGAGCCACGGCGAGCTCGAGCGCGCGCTCGCCTTCAACCCGCTGGTCGCGCTCGCCTACCCCGCGTTCTGGGCCACCGCGCTCGCCGGCCCGCTGCTCGCCCCACGCCTCCTCTGCCCGCGGGAGCGGGCCTCCTGATGTCGACCGCCTCGCTCGTCCTGATTGTCCTCTCCGCGCTCGCGACCACCGCTGGGCTCCCCTGCTGCCTCGGTTGCATCAACTGGCTCGCGGTCCCGCTCTCGCTCGCGACCGCGGCCGCCGGAGTGCTCGGCCTCGTCACCGATCGCGACCCCGCGACTGGGCGCAGCGCCAACGCCCAGCTGCACCTCGTGGCGACCGTTCTGGGAGTGCTCTTCGCGCTCGTCGGCGCCATCCGCTGCGCCCTCGGAGGCGGCTGCCTGTGAGCCCGCAGATGCCCGCCACCGTCGGCTCTCTGCCGCGCGCCTGAAACTGCCGCTTTGGCGTTATCGGCCGCCAAATCGGCAGTCCTGCCACCTCTGGCGTAGTCAGCAAGGCCTCTTTTGGCGTCCGCGCGGCCCAAGCGGCTTGGTATGAGGATTGCGATGCCAAGGGGCATGCAAGCCAACTACACCACCAAGGCGGCAGAGGTCCTTCAGGCGGCCCACAAGCTCGCGGCGGACTCGGGTCATCCCGAGCTGGTCGCCGGGCACCTCGCCGTGGCACTGCTGCGGGAGACCGAGGGAGTTCCGGCCGCGGTGCTGAAGAAGCTCGATGTCGATCCGCGCGTGCTCGCGGGCGAGTTCGTGCTGCAGCTCGACAAGCTGCCCAAGGCCTCGGGCTCGAACCTGCAGGCGGGGCGCACATTCGCCGAGGCGCTGAACGAGGCGGGCGCGGCGGCCCAGCGACTGAAAGACGACTATGTGTCGACCGAGCACCTGCTGCTCGGTCTGGCCAAGTCGGGCGGGCCGGAGGTCAAGGGACTGCTGGCGGCGCGCAAGCTCTCCTTCGAGCGCATCGAGGCGGCGCTGGCCGAGGTGCGCGGAGCCAAGCGCGTCACGAGCCCCGAGCCCGAGAGCACCTTCGAGGCGCTCGAGAAGTACGCGCGCGACCTCACCGCCGACGCGCAGGCCGGCAAGCTCGATCCGGTCATCGGCCGCGACACCGAGATCCGGCGCGTGATGCAGGTGCTCTCGCGGCGGCGCAAGAACAACCCCGTGCTGATCGGCGACCCGGGCGTCGGCAAGACCGCCATCGCCGAGGGCCTCGCCAACCGCATCGTCGCCGGCGATGTGCCCGAGCCCTTGAAGGGCAAGAAGATCCTCGCGCTCGACCTCGGCGCGATGCTCGCGGGCGCGAAGTTTCGCGGCGAGTTCGAAGAGCGCCTCAAGGCCGTGCTCGGCGAGATCGCGGAGGCGGGCGGCGAGATCATCCTGTTCATCGACGAGCTGCACACGCTCGTCGGAGCGGGCGGCGCGGAGGGCGCGGTCGATGCGGCCAACATGCTCAAGCCGGCGCTCGCGCGCGGCGAGCTGCACTGCATCGGCGCTACGACGCTCGACGAATACCGCAAGCATGTCGAGAAGGACAAGGCGCTCGAGCGCCGCTTCATGCCCGTGCAGGTCGGCGAGCCGTCGATCGAGGACACGATCGCGATCCTGCGCGGCCTGAAGGAGCGCTACGAAGTGCACTACGGCGTGCGCATCCTCGACGAGGCGCTGGTCTCGGCGGCGCGGCTCGCCGACCGCCACATCACGCAGCGCTTCATGCCCGACAAGGCGATCGACTTGGTCGACGAGGCGGCCGCGCAGGTGCGGCTCTCGATCGACTCGCTGCCGCCGGAGCTCGACGCGATCGAGCGCAAGGTGCGCCAGCTCGAGATCGAACGCACCGCGCTCAAGAAGGAGAACCGCGGCGACGAGGCGCGGCGCATCGCGGCGATCGGCGAAGAGCTCGCGGAGCTCGAAGAGTCCGCTCGCGCGCTGCGCGGTCGCTGGCAGGCGGAGAAGGAGCTCATCACGGCGCTGCGCGCGAGCAAGACGCTGATCGAAAGCCTGCGCAACGAGGCGGAGCGCAAGGAACGCGAAGGCAACTTCGAGCGCGTCGCGCAGGTGCGCTACGGCGAGCTTCCGGAAGCGGAGAAGCAGCTCAAGGAGAACGCGGCGCGGCTCGCGGAGCTGCAGCGCGAGGGCGCGCTGCTGCCCGAGGAGGTCGACGCGGAGATGATCGCCAAGGTCGTCAGCCGCTGGACCGGCATCCCGGCCTCGCGCCTGCTCGAGACCGAGCGCGAGAAGCTGCTCCACATGGAAGAACGCCTGCGCGAGCGCGTCGTGGGCCAGGACCACGCGCTCGAGGCGATCAGCGAGGCCGTGCGCCGCGCGCGCGCGGGCCTGCAGGAGACGACGCGGCCGCTCGGCTCGTTCCTGCTGCTCGGCCCCACCGGCGTCGGCAAGACCGAGACCGCCAAGGCGCTGGCGGAGTTCCTGTTCGACGACGAGAGCGCCGTCGTGCGCCTCGACATGACCGAGTACATGGAGAAGCACTCCGTCTCGCGCATGATCGGCGCGCCTCCGGGCTACATCGGCTACGACGAAGGCGGGGCGCTGACCGAGGCCGTGCGCCGCAAGCCGCACTGCGTGATCCTGCTCGACGAAGTCGAGAAGGCGCACCCCGACACCTTCAACATGCTGTTGCAGATCCTCGACGACGGTCGCCTCACCGACGGCCAGGGTCGCACCGTCGACTTCACCCAGTCGCTCGTCCTGATGACCTCCAACCTGCGCGACGGCTCGCGGCTGCGCGACTTCTTCCGGCCGGAGTTCATCAACCGCCTCGACGAGGTCCTGACCTACAAGGCGCTCGAGCCCGACCGCATCCGCGAGATCGTCGATGTGCAGCTCGCGCGGCTCCAGAAGCACCTCGCCGAGCAGGAGATCGCCCTCGAGCTCACCGGCGCCGCCAAGGAGGCGCTGGCCAAGGAAGGCTACGACCCCGAGTACGGCGCCCGCCCGCTCAAGCGCGTGATCCAAAAGCGCATCCAGAACCTGCTGGCCGACTCGATCCTGCGCGGCACCCTCTCCTCCGGCGCCCGCGCGAGCATCGACTGGCGCGCCGGCTCCTTCCACCTCACCGCCCGCCATCCCCAGCCCGAGCCCGCCGGCAAATAGGCCTAGAGCGGCGGCGCGAGCAAGGACGCGAGTGCGGCGCGTTCTTGCGCGTCGAGCTCGAGCGCCTGCGCGAGCGCGGGCCAGAGCGCGATGGCGGAGCGCACCTCGCGCTCGACCTGTCCGGCGCCCGAGTCGGTCAACCTGTAGAAGCGTGCCGTCGAGCGCAGCGTCGCGAGCGACGGCCGCGGATCCGTCTCGTCGATCGCAAGCAAGTGATCCGGCTTGTCCGATCCGGGGTGGAGGTCGAACGCCGGCGCGAGCACCCAGCCACCCGGCGTGCGCAGGAAGCCATGGTTGCGCAGGTGGTCGTCGCGGTTGGCGATGAGCATCGAGAAGGCGATGCGTCGGTAGAGTTGGTGCAGGTCCGCCTCGATGCGCTGCGCGTCGCCCGCGAGCTGGAGCACCTCGGCAAGCTCGAGGTAGCTCGCTGCGTCGCCGTCCTCGCGCTGCAGCAGCGTCATCGCAGATGCGTACATGCGGCGACGGTTGCCGACGCGATCGAAGCGCGCGACGCAGAAGGTGCGGCGGCCGCCGCCGAGCGCGAGCGTCCGTGCACGCGGAACCTCGATGCCAGCCGAGAGCGCGAGCTCGTGGGCGAGCATTTCCCACGCACCGACATCGTGGCGGTCGCTGCTCGCGGGGAACTTCGCCAGCCACAGGCTGCCGTCGGAATCGAGGAACGAAGCCTTGGGCCGAGCGCCGCCGAGGCAGCTGCCGGGGACTACGAGCAGCCGGAGCCAGTCGGAGTATCCGCTCCGCCCGGCAGCACCGTCCGCTTCGAGTTCCCGTGCCGCCGCTTCGAGCTCGCGCAGGCGCGAGAGCGGCGTGATCCCCGGCGCTCGGTGGTCGATCCAGCGCGCAGTCGCCGGATCGCGCAATCGGAGCGCCCCGAGGCGCGCGACATCGTTCACGCCCGCGAGGAAGTCCCACTCGGAGAGCCTGCGCGCTGCGCGCCCCTCGCGGCGCGCCTCATCCGCCTCGCGGCGCTCCATCAGCACGCGCCCCCAGCGGTCGGGCGCGAGATCTCGCAGCACGCCAAAGAGCGAACCGCCGCTCTCCGGAAAGAAGTCGCCGGCCGTGAGCGGCAGCTGCGGGTCGAGCGCGAAGCTCGCCTTTCGATTCGCGAGCCACTCCGGCGCGTAACGAAAGCGCAGCACCTCGCGTCCCCGCGCCGTGGTGCGCACCAGCGTCCCCACTCGCACGACGCGCTCGGCGAGCACCGCGTCGTCGAGCCAGAGCTCGAGTTCCGAATTCACGGCGCGGCCCGTCCCCGCGGAGGGCCGGGCTGCTCGATGTCCTGAAGTCGACGCCCGAGCTCGTCATTCGCGGCCAGCTGGTCGATGTCCTGCGCGAGGCCGAGCACCGCGAGCACGCGCAAGGCGGTGGCGAGGCTGGTCGCGGGATTGCCGGACTCGAGCTTGGCGAGGGTCTGCTTGGACACCCCCACTCGGGCCGCGACCACGGCCTGAGTCAGGCGGCGGCGGCGACGCGCCGCGCGCAGGCGCTCCCCGAGGGCCACGAGCTGGCGGGCGGCCGCGGGAAAGGTCGGAGGCGTGTTTCTCGGCATGCTCAATAAGATCGACTTCAAAGAATCAGAAGTCAATTCTATCATACTTTTGTTGCGGCCACAGCCAACCCTCCGACGCCCACCAGCCGGGCCGTCGCGCTCACTTGGGCGGCTGGGGGTAGATCTCAATGCTGCGGATCGCGGTCTGGGGGATGCGCGTGACGGGCAGGCCTTGGAGCTTGCCCGGGAAGCAGCAGCTGAACCAGTCGGGGCCGACTTCGAGCACTTCGTGGGAGCCGAGGCCCGGGAAGAGCGTGACGGTGACGAGCCCGTCGCCGCCCTCTTTGAGGGTGAGCTTGGTGCCGACATCCAGCACATCGAGGAAGCCCGCGCGCGGCGCGGGCGCGGACTGGAAAGCCGCCAGCGAGGCGACGAGCAGGAACGCGACGAGGGCGAGGAGCAGGGGAAGGAACAGCGTGCGCATCGGAGTTCTCCGCGGGAGGCGAGAGCGAGAGGACGGACGCTCGCGCGAGCGCGAGCACGCGGCGAATCCTAGCGCTGGCGAGGTCTCGGTACTGCGCGACGAGAACGCGCGCTCAGCCCACGGGCACGCTCTTGCGCGGCGGAGCGAGGAAGAAGCGGCCGATGGCGGCATCGAAGGCCGTGCCGTCGTCGCGCTCGAAGCTGTAGCTGCCTTCCATCGTGCCCCACGCGGTGCGCAGCGGGCAGGAGCTCACATACTCGAACTGCTCGCCCGGCGCGAGACGCGGCGTCTTGCCGACCACGCCGGGGCCGCGCACATCTTCGCGGTGGTTGTTCGCGTCGAGGATGATCCAGTGCCGCGAGCGCAGGCGCGCGGGCGCGTCGCCCTCGTTGCGGATCACGATCCGGTAGACATAGAACCAGCGCAGGTGGTCGGGGTCCGACTCGGACTCGACGAACTGGGCCTGCGCCTGCACGCGGATGGCTGCGGTCACGGTGTCGGAGCTACCAGGGCGCGACTTGGTCTCGTTCACGGGCATCATGCGAGTGCCGATTGTACGCGATCAGCCTTCGTCGAGCGCGGCGCGCGGAAAGCGCCGGCGAATCGCTCGCCGCACCTTGGCGGGCTCGTCGAGCGGGTACTGCCGCCGCTGCACGCGCCGCTCGACGCCATCGAGCACCTCGAGCCAGTCCTCGAGCAGCGGCTCGGGCAGCTTCTCCCAGCCGTAGCTGCGCCCCGGGCGCCAGTAGAAGTCCCAGCGCTCGCGGATCTGGCGGGCCTTGATCTCGATGCGCTCGCCCTCCGCGTCCTCGCGCACCCACTCGATGTCGTCCCGCGCCATACGCACGCATGCTAGTCCGCCTCGCGCTCGAATGCGCGCGCGCTCCGCGCGTAGCTCGCGACGCATTCCCTGCCCGCGCCTCCGCCCGCTAGCCTGACCTCCGTCCGATGGCCACCGACGAAACCACACCGCTCTCGCCCACAGACGAAGTCGTCGGCGAACCGAGCGAGCCGCCGCCGCTGCCTGCGGAGGACGAGGCCACGCGCGCGGCGCGCGCCTACAAGTTCCCCTGCGGCGGCTGCGGCGCGGACCTCGCGTTCGATCCGCGCGAGCAAGCCCCCAAATGCCCCTACTGCGGCCATGTCGCTCCGGCGCCCGACAGCAGTCGCGCGGTGCGCGAGAACGACTTGCTCGCCGCGCTCGAGAAGGCCGCCGAGCGCCGCGCCGAGGTCGCGCGCAAGGAGGACCTGAACGAGGTGCGCTGCGACAACTGCCATGCGACCGTGCAGTTCCAAGGCGCGCTCACGGCGCAGCGCTGCCCGTACTGCGCGCAGTCGATGGCGCGCGAGGGCGTGCACGAGTCGACGCAGCGGCTCGCCGTCGACGGGATCGTGCCCTTCCAGCTCGACGATGCGAAGGCGCGCGCGAACTTGGCGCAGTGGGTGAAGTCGCGCTGGTTCTTGCCGAGCGCGCTGGCGCGCAAGGGCATCGGCGCGGCGTTCCAAGGCGTGTACCTGCCGTTCTTCACCTTCGACGCGCTCACCGCCAATCGCTGGCGCGGCATGCGCGGCGAGCACTACTACGTCACGGTCGGCACGGGCAAGAACCGCCACACGCAACGCCGCACGCGCTGGTATCCGGCCTCGGGCAGCTTCCGGCGCTTCTTCGACGATGTGCTCGAGAGCGCCGGGGCCGGCCTGCCCGCGGACGAGCTCGCGGCGCTCGAGCCGTGGCCGCTCGCGGGGCTCAAGCCGTGGGCGCCCGAGTACCTCGCCGGCTACTTCGCGCGCACCTACGAGCGAGCGCTGCCCGACTGCTTCGCCGACGCGCGCGGCCAAGTCGAGCGCGAGCTCGACCTCGAGGTGCGCCGCCGCATCGGCGGCGATGTCCAGCGCGTGCTCTCGATCGACACCGACTGGTCCGCGCTCACCTACAAGCATGTGCTGCTGCCCGTGTGGATGGCGAGCTACCGCTGGAAGTCCAAGACCTACCGCGTCGTCGTCAACGCCGCGACCGGCGAAGTGCAGGGCGAGCGCCCGTGGAGCTGGCTCAAGATCGCGCTGCTCGTGCTCACGCTCGGCGCCGTCGTCGCCGCGCTCGTGGCCATCGCGAACGCGCACTAGGAATCGAGCGTTTTCCGCGCGCTCCGCGCCAGCTCGCGTTGGAGCCCCGGCGACGGCAGGGCTAGCATGGCCGCCGCAATCGCGAGCGACATTCGATGCGCATCCTGCAAGTGGCCCACGGATTTCCGCCCGACCAGATGGCCGGGGCGGAGGTCTATACATGGAGCGTGTCGCGCGAGCTCGTGCGACAGGGCCACGACGCGCGCGTGTTCGTGCCGGGCTTCCGGCCGGGGCAGCCGAACCTGGCGCTCGTGAACGAGGTCGTCGACGGGGTGCAGGTGACGCGCCTCAACCTCGTTCCGGGCTCCCCGCACCGGCTGCGAGTGACCTACACGAACCCGGCCGTCGACGCGGTCTTCGCACGCTGGCTGGGCGAGCTCGCGCCGGATGTCGCGCATGTGCAGCACACCGTCGGCCTCTCGACGGGCGTCTTCGATGTGCTCGCCGATGCGGGCGTCCCGACGCTCTTCACGCTGCACGACTTCTGGTTCCACTGCCCGCGCGGGCAGCGGCTTACGCCGCGCCACCACTTGTGCGAGAAGGTGGAGCCGTGGCGCTGCGCGCTGTGCATCGGCACATGGCGCCTCGCATGGGCCCGCAAGTGGCTGACGCACTACGCGCGCGGCCGCACGGCGGAGACCGCGGGCGAAGGGCTCGCGCAGCGCAGCCTGCGCTTTCCGCTGCGCGCGCTGCGCTACTTCGGCGACGAGGCCTTCCGCTCCCCCATCCTGCAGCGCAAAGAGTACATGCTGCGAGCGATGCTGCGCGCCGATCGCATCCTCGCGCCCTCGCGCTTCCTGATGGAGCGCTTCGTCGAGCAGGGCGTGCCCGCCGAGGCACTGCACTTCTCCGAGTACGGCATGGACGACGCGCCGTTCCGTGCGCTGCCGCCGCGCGTCGAGCGCGATCCCGCCGCGCGCCCCGTGCGCTTCGGCTTCGTCGGCACGCTCATGCCCACGAAGGGCCCCGACCTGCTCGTGCGCGCCTTCCAGTCGCTCCCCCACGGCCAAGCGACGCTGGCCGTGCACGGCGCGGGCACGGGCGAGAAGACCGATGGCTATGTGGCCGCGCTGAAGGCCTCGAACACACATCCCGGCGTGACCTTCCACGGTCGCTTCGACAACCGGCGCATCGCCGAGATTCTGGGAGCGCTCGATGTACTCGTCGTTCCCAGCCGCTGGTGGGAGAACGCGCCGCTCACCGTGCACGAGTCGGTCATGGCGCGCATGCCCGTCGTGCTCTCCGACCACGGCGGCATGCGCGAGCTGGCGCAGCGCTTCGGCAACGCCGTCGGCTTCCGCGCCGACGATGCCGAGGATCTAGCCCGCGCGCTGCGGCGCTTCCTCGACGAGCCCGACATCTGGAAGGCGCTCGAGCCGCGCCACGCGGTGCGCACGGTCGCCGATGATGTGGCTGGATTGCTCGGCCACTACGCCGAGATCATGGCCGCGCGTCGCGTCTGAGCCGTCCCGTCGTCAGGCGCGCGGGGCGCAGCCGCCTTGCAGCGACCGCGCCCCGCGCAGTGGAATCGAGTTCTGCTCGTCGCCTGAAGATCAGCCCATCAGCGCGCTGACAAGCCCGGTGATGCCCGAGCTCACGCCCGAGACGCCCGAGGCGATCAGCTCCGAGGCGCCGACGAGGATGCCGGCGTAGAGGATGCCGATGGCGACGTTGCCGGCGCGGAACTCGGCCTTTTCGTCGATGTCCTTGGTGAACTTGTCCATGGCCTTGAAGGTCCAGGTGACGGCGATGCCGGCGACCATGATCGCGACGAACAGGTTGACCACGCCGCCGACGAGGGCGCCGATGCCGTCCGAGAGCTCGCCCTTGACGAGGGTCGTCAGCCCGTCGGTCATGCTCTCGACGCCGCCCGCGACGACATTCGTGTAGGCGACCACGGCGCCGGCGGCGAGCAGCGCCACGGCCATGTTCTTGCGCTTGATCTCGCCCCAGATATCGATGCCGTCGATCATGCGCGACACGACATTGAGGCCCTGGTTGATCGAGAAGGTGAAGATCGAGAGCGAGACGACGAGCTGCAGCGCGCCGAGGGCGAGCGCGACGAAGGCGCCACCGAGGGAGTCGTTCGAGGCGGCGGCGGATTCTTTGGCGATCAGGGCGAGGGAGGGAGTGAATATGGTTGTGAGGGCAGGTGTTGGAGCGCCCCGGGGGGAGCGCAAGGGTGAACTTGAAGGGCAGAGAGGATGGGAAGGTCCCCCCGCCTCGTGCAAGCCCTCGGACGACTCCGCCAAGGCCGTTTGGGGGGCGAAATCGACTCGAAACGGAGCTGGCAGGACCTCGGAGCCGAGCCTCACTCGACACGAAAATCGGACCGCGGCGAGCGGTGCCTCCCGGGGGCCCTTAGGCTTGGGCTCGTCCTCGACCGTGGGAGCTCCCAGCGCATGACCGGATCCGCCAGACTCGCCCGCTCGCTCGCCCGCCCCCTGCTCGCGCTCGCCGCGCTCGCGCCGCTGGCGCTCGGGCAGGGTGCGGACGCCTTCCAGAAGGCGCTGGAGCGCTACAACGAGACCATCAAGCGACTGCCGCTGCAGCACCACACTGAGGGGCGCGAGAAGCTCGCCAAGACGCGCAACCCGGAGGCGCTCGCGATCCTCGCCAAGGACTACGCCGACACCAAGGACCCCGGACGCTTCCCGGAGTACGCGCGCTACATGCTCGCGACCCTGTTCGGGCGCAACTTCGATCGCGCGGAGTTCGTCGAGCCGCTCAAGGCGCTGCGCACGGCGAATCGCAAGCCCGTGGACACGTGGCTGTGGGTGCAGGCACTCAAGATTCAGGCCGATCGCGGCGACGCGGCCGAGGTGCTCGCGATTGCGACCGGCGAGAAGAACGCGCTCCTGCGCGCGGCGGCGATCGCCGGGCTCGGAGCGACGCGCAATCCCGACCTCAAGGCCTTCATCGTGCCCAATTGCATGGCCTTCCCGAAGAAGGACGAGGACCGCATGGCGATTCTCGGCGCCATGAGCGGGGCGCTCTTCGCCCACAAGGACCGCGTCAACGACGAGGTCTATCGCGAGGCGCTCACGGCCTACATCGGCCTGCTCGCGGACGAGATCGGCCTTTCGCACACCGCCAAGGTGCAAATCGCGCGGCATTTGCAGGGCATTCTCAAGTCGAACCAGCTGTACGTGAATCCGGACGCGTGGCTCGAGCTGCTCGCGCGCGGCGAAGTGAAGCGCGGGACCACGAGTCCTTCGTCCGCGGCGCCGCGCTTCTTCGGCATCGAGACCGACGGCGAGCGCCTGTGCTACGTGGTCGACATGTCCGACTCGATGTGCAAGAAGATCGAGCCGGCGGCCAAGCCCGCGGGCCCGCTCTCCGGCCCGAAGGAGAAGAAGAAGAAGGGCGCGATCCTCGACGAGAGCGACATCCCGTGGCACCGCATCGACACGCGCTGGGACCTCGCGCGCGAGAACCTGCGCGTGTCGCTCTCGCGCCTCACGCCCGACAAGCAGTTCTGCATCGTGTGGTTCGGCTCCGCGGCCGGCACGCTCGAGTCGTGCCCGGGGATGATCAAGGCCACCCGCGCCAACATCGACAAGGTCATGGACGAGCTCGACGCGGTCGAGCTCGGCCCGAGCGACTCGCGCACTTCGCTCGACGGCAAGCTGCGCGGCGAGACCAACATGCACGCCGGCCTGAAGCTGGCCTTCGCGCTCACCAGCCGCGGCTTCGCCCAGACCGAGGCCTACGTCGACGGCGATGCGCTGACGGAGGGCTGCGACACGATCCTGATGCTCTCCGACGGCACGCCCTCGGTCGACGACTTCACCGTCACCGACAAGGACTACGGCGAGGGCGAAGTGGTCGTCGACCAGGAGTACAAGGTCAAGGCCGAGCGCACCCCCAACCTCAACTACCCCGGTCCCTTCATCTTCACCGGCGACCCCAACTGCCCGTGGATCGTCGACGATGTGCGCCGCATGAACGCCTTCCGACGCATCCGCATCCACTGCGTCGGCCTCGGCGAAGCCAACATGACGCTGCTCAAGGAGCTCGCCACCATCGGGCAGGGCCAGAGCTTCGCGGTCGGCCAGAAGCGCGCCGAACCGGCGGCCGGCGGCAAGTAGCAAACGGCAGCCGTTCTCAGCGCACGAGCTTGGCGCGCCCGGGCACCGGAGTGCCTTCGAGCGGCTCGATGCTCTCGCGCAGGCGCAGCACGGCGTCGCCGCGCACGCGCACGGCACCGGCGACCAGCGTGCCCGTGTCCATGCGCGAGCTGCCTTCGAGCAGGATGCGCGTGGTCGGCGCGTAGATGTGGCCCTTGATGTCGATCTCGGCGGAATCCGAGAGGTTCCAAGTGCGCGCGCCGGCCTCCTGCAGGGCCCAGAAGTCCTCCCAGCCGGGCAGCTGGTCCGAGGCCGCGCCCATCACCTCGGCGCGGTCCGAGAGCGTCAGGCGGCCGACGGGACCGAAGCGCAGGGTGGCGGACTGCAGTTCGAGCTGCGCCTCGCCGGAGAGCACGATCGGGCCTTCGAACTGGTGCACGCCCGTGAGCAGCACGACGCGGCCACCCGTGGCGGCGAAGTCGGAGTGCACGCCGGGGTGCAAGAAGGTCGTGCCGAGGTTGTCGTGGTCGATGGCCTCCGCAGGGGCCGTGTCGAGCGGCGGAAGCGGGGTCGAGGCGTAGGGGTCCGCGGGAATGGGAAAACCGACGGCGACGTCGGAGTCGATCAGCACCTCGCTGCCTTCCTCGAGGCCTCCGGCCACGCGCAGCTCGGCCACCAGCACGCGCGGCGCACCGGCGACGCGCACGGCGGACTCTTGGCTCGACGCGACGAGGACGCAGCCCCGCGTGCGCAGCCGCGCCGCGCGCTCGACCTCGAGCGCCTCGCCCTCGTCCTCGAGCACGAGGGCCGACACGAGGTGCTTGGGGGGCACGAACACCGCCACGCTCTGGCGCTCGATCTCCACGGCCACGCCGGGGAACAGGGACGGCAGGACGAGCCCGGGGGCGCCGTTGGGGTGGTCGGCGGCAAAGCGCACGGTCGCGCGCACGGCCCGGCCACCCTCGGGATCGGGCACGAAGACCTTCTGGAAGCGATCCCAGCGCCCGAACTCGAGGTCGCCCCCGCCCGCTGGGCCGGGGCCGACGGCGATCGAGAGCGGACCGGCCGGGGCGCGGTTGGCGGCGGCGGCGGTGAGAGCGTCCTCCACGGCCGCCGGGAAACCTTCGTCGAAGCGCGCGGCCGCGGCCAGCGCCACGGCATCGGACCCATGGCGCGCCACGGCCGCCGAACGCAGGGCGAGGCCAACCTCGATGCCGAGCCACGAGAGCATGAGCACCGACGGCAGGACCACGATCACCTTCACGCTCGAGAGGCCTCGGCGGTCCGGATGCGATGTGGGGCGAAGTCGCAAGAGGGGGCTTTCGGGAAGTACTATTCGATGTTTAATGTACAGTAACCTGAGCGGAAGCGCTCTGGGTTGAGAGTTTTGACTCCCGCCCCGCCGCCCGGGAACATCGATACTCGCCGACATGCCGATCCTCCCCCCCGCCTCAGCCGGCCCGCAAGCGTGGGTCTGGCTGCTCCTGCTCGTCGCCAGCTCCGTGGCCACGGCTACGGATCTCCGTAGCATGCGCATCCCGAACTGGCTGACCTTCCCGCTGCTCGGGCTCGGCCTCGCCTACGCGGGCTGGCTCGGCGGATGGAATGGCTTCGGGGACGCGCTGCTCGGAGCCGCGATCGCGGGCGGCATCTTCATCGGAGTTTTCATCCTCGCGGGCGGCGGAGCCGGCGACGCCAAGCTGATGATGGGCATCGGCGCCTGGCTCGGCAGCTCCGCATCCGTTCCGCTGGTGCTGGGAGTGACCAGCGCGGGTTTCGTCCTCGGCATGGGTGTGACGGTCGCGCGCGGTGGCCTGCGCGACGTCCCGGTGGTGCTGATGCACGGGCTGTGGATCACGCGCCTCGAGTTTGGTCGCGCGCTCGCCGGCCGCATCACCTATCCCGAGGGCAGCGCCCTGCCGGCCGGTGGCCCGGCCAAGGAGCGCCCCAAGCAGTGGATGCCCTACGCCCCCGCGATCTTGGTCGGCACGGCGCTGACTTGGTGGTGGTGGGAAACCCGCGGAGGCGGAGCATGAACGACTGGAAGCGCAGCGCGCGCGCGCGGCGCGGCTCGGAGAGCATCGAAGCCGCCATCGCGGTGCCGCTGCTCCTGTTGGTGATCTTCGCCGCCTGCGAGTACGGCTGGCTGGTGCTGAAGTCGACCCAGATCGACAGCGCCGCCCGGCTCGGCGCGCGCGAGGCTTCGCTCGACGGGGCCACGGCGGCCTCGGTCGAGTCCAAGGTCCAAGCCGCGCTCGGCGAGCTCGGCATCGTCGGCGCGCAGATCCACTTCCTGCCCGGCGCCCCCGAGGACCTCGACGCCGGCACGGCCATCACCGTCAGCATCCAAGCCCGCTACGCTCCCAACCAGCTGCTCGGACTCGCGCGGCTGATGCCGATCCCCGACACGATGAAGGGCCGCGCCTCCATGGTGCTCGAGCCTCGCAACGACTAGCCCCCGTCCACTCCACGAGAACCTCCATGCAAACTTCCCGCCTGCTCCTCATCGGCATCGCCATGGCCGTCATCGCCGCCCTCGCGACGGGCCTGTTGCAGTCCGTGCTCGGGGATGAAAACGCCCAGAGCGAGGCCGCCGAGCGCGTCGCCGGCACCGTCACCAAGCCGCCGGCGCGGGCCCAGAGCCCGGCGGTGCGCGCCGATGGCGTGACGCTCGGAAGCGAGCTCCCGGCCGGCACGCGCGCGATCACGATCACGCTGCGCGACAACGGTCCGGAAGTGATGCTCTACCCCGGCGCGCGCGTCGACGTGCTCGCCACGATGGACGCCCCCGGCACGGTCAACGGCCGGCGCGAGACCGTGACGCGCACGGTGCTCGAAGGCGCGCGCGTGGTAGCGGTCAACGAGGACACCGTGCTCGTGCCGAGTTCGAGCGACGAGCGCCGCGGCTCCCGCCGCACGACCGTCACGCTGGCCGTGACTCCGCAGCACGCCGCCCAGATCGAGCTCGCCAGCGCGCGCGGCACGCTGGGCCTCTCGCTGCGCTCCGAGAGGGATGGCGACGCCCCGAGCTCGGCCCCGGCCGAGGCCTCGACGCGCGAGCTGTTCGCCCTCGAGGAACCCGCGCCCAAGGCCCCGGTGGCCCAAGCGGCTCCGGTCGCCCCGCCCCCCGCCCCGGCCGCGCCCGCCACCCCCAAGTGGGAGGTGCTCGTGATCCGCGGTGAGGCGAGCGAGCGCCACGAGTTTGCCCAGCCGCGCTGAACGCGCACGTCCCCAAGGTCCCACCCCCATGACGAGCCTGACCTCCGCGCTCGCGCTGGCAGTGTCGCTGGCGCTCGCGCCGATCGCCGCCGCGCAACCCGCCGCCCTTCTCCCCCAAGCCCAGACGGCCGAGACGCTCGAGCTGCGCTCGGGTGCCTCGACCCTGCTCGCGCTCGGCGGCCGCGCCGCCACCGTCGTCGTCGCGCATCCCGAAATTCTCGACGCGCGCCCGGTGAACCCCGACGAGCTCCTGCTCGTCGCCCGCGCGCCCGGGGCGACCGACCTGCTCGTCCGGCTCGAGTCCGGCGTGGCCGTCTCGCGCCGCGTGCGCGTCACGGTCGACGTGACGGAGCTGCGTCGCTCGCTCGCGCAGCTCTTCAGCGCGGAGCTCTCGGTCGAGGACCTGGGCGGCACCGTCGTCGTGCGCGGGACCCTGTCCGACACGGGCGTGGCCGAGTCGCTCGACCGCTACATGGACTCCACAGGCCTCAAGTGGGCCAACCTGACGCGCATCGCCGGCCTCCAGCAGGTCCAGCTTCGCGTGCGCATCGCCGAGGCGAGCCGCACGGCGCTGCGCGAGCTCTCGTTCGGCGGCGTCGGCGGCAGCCAGTCGGGCTTCGGCGGCCTGCAGTCGCCGGGCGCCTCGCCCTTCCAGCCCGTCTCGATCTCGCCCAAGGCCGGCGCCGACATCGGCAGCGGCGAATACACCTACGACCTGACCGGCAACCGCGTCACGGCCGCGACGACGATGTTCTTCGGCATCCCGAGCGCCGACTTCGAGGCCTACCTGCAGGCGCTCTCCGAGAATCGCTACGTGCGCTTGCTCGCGGAGCCCAACCTCGTCGCCGTCAGCGGCGAGCAGGCGACCTTCCTCGTCGGCGGCGAGTTCCCCGTGCCGATCGTGCAGAACGCGCAGGTCGGCGGCGGCAACTACGTCACGATCGTCTACAAGGACTTCGGCGTGCGGCTCAACTTCCGCCCGCAGGTGCTCGGCGGCGGGCGCATCCGCCTCGAGGTCGCGCCGGAAGTGAGCGAGCTCAGCGAAGTCGGCGCGGTGCGCCAGAACGGCTTCACGATTCCCGGCGTGGTCACGCGCCGCTCGAGCACCACGGTCGAGCTCGGCACCGGCCAGTCGTTCGCGATGGCGGGACTGCTGCGCAGCAAGGATCAGGCGCGCGTCTCGCGCGTGCCCGTGCTCGGCGACCTGCCGATGCTCGGCCCCCTGTTCCGCAGCGTGCGCTACGAGCAGGACCAGACGGAGCTCGTGGTGATGGTCACCGCGGACCTCGTCGATGCGCTCGACGACGGCTACGAGCGTCCGATGCCGGGCGACCTGCACGTCGCCCCGAGCGACTGGGAGTTCTTCGCCAAAGGCGTGTTCCACGGCCAGTCGGCCGTCGGTGGACCGACCGCGCGCCTGCGCGAGCTCGGGCTCGAGGGACTCAAGGGTCCGGGCGCGTGGCGCCGCGCGGAAGACGCGCGCCTCCCCGCCGCGGATGGAGCCCGGCCCGCTTCGAACTAGCCGTGAAGGACGTCCCGATGAATCCGTCCGTGGTGCGGCACGCCGAGCTGCGCCGCGAGATGCACGAGAAGCTCGTCGCCGCGCTCGACTTCGGCGCGGCCGAGCGGCTCGGGCGCGGCGAGCTCGAGAGCGAGTGCTCCGCGCGCGCGGAAGCGCTGCTCAAGAAGCTCGCGCCGTCGATCGGAGACGAGGATCGCCGCGCGCTCGTGCAGGGCGTGCTCGACGACATGTTCCGGCTCGGGCCGCTCGAGCCGCTGCTCGCCGACGACGAGATCAGCGACATCCTCGTCACGCAGCCTGAGCGCGTGATCGTCGAGCGCCGCGGCAAGCTCGAGGAGAGCGGCGTGCGCTTCCGCGACAGCGCGCACCTGCTGCACGTGATCCAGCGCCTCGTGCGCAACGCCGGACGGCGCATCGACGAGCGCAGCCCGATGGTCGACGCGCGCCTGCCCGACGGCGCGCGCGTCAACGCCGTGATCCCTCCGCTCTCGGTCGATGGTCCACAGCTCTCGATCCGCCGCTTCCCCAAGCGCGCGCTCGGCCTCGACCGCATGGTCGAGCTCGGCTCGATCGCGCCCGCGACCGTGACGCTCCTGCGCGCGGCCGTGAAGGCGCGGCTCAACATCCTGTTCTCGGGCGGTGCCGGCGTCGGCAAGACGACGCTGCTGAACGCCGTGTCCGCCGCTCTCGTGCAAGACGAGCGCGTGATCACCATCGAGGACGCCGCGGAGCTGCGCCTCGAAGGCAACCATGTCGTGCGGCTCGAGTCGCGCGCGGCCAACGTCGAGGGCATCGGCGCCGTGACGGCGCGCGACCTCCTGCGCAACGCCCTGCGCATGCGCCCCGATCGCATCATCGTCGGGGAGTGCCGCGGCGCCGAGGCCTTCGACATGATGCAGGCCATGAATACGGGCCACGCAGGCTCGATGACGACCTTGCACGCCAACTCGGCGCGCGATGCGCTCACGCGCCTCGAGTCGATGCTCGCCATGGGCGGCTTCGACGTGCCGGTGCGCGTGCTGCGCGAGTACATCGCCTCGGGCATCGACCTCGTCGTGCACATCGCGCGCCTGCCGGACGGGCGGCGCGTGGTGAGCGAAGTCGTCGAGCTCGCCGGCGCCGAAGGCGAGACGGTGCGCACTCAAGTGATCCACAGCTTCGAGCTCGAGACCGTGCGAGCGGGCGTGGCCACCGGGCGCTTCGTCGCCAGCGGGGTCCAGCCGCGCTTCCTCGCGCGCATGAAGTCGCGCGGCATCGAGCCCGACGCCGCGCTGTTCGCCGCCGGACCGCTCGCGAAGGAACACGGCAAGTGACGAGCGACGCGCCGGAGCCCGCGGCACCCGCGACAGAGAAGCAGGCGCTCGAGCGCCTGCGCCTGCCGCTGTTCATGGCGGGGCTCGCGATCACCTGCGTGCTGTGGTTCGGCGCGGGCAAGCCGTTGCTCGCGGCAGCCTTCTTCGCTGCGTGGCAGATGGCGCTGATGGTGCTGCGCGGACAGTCGCGGGCCGCCGACGCGCTGCTCGAGGAGCGGTACGCCGTCGAGGCCATCGAGACCGCCAGCCGCGCCCTGCGCGCCGGCATCCCGCTCTCCGGCATGCTGCAGATCCTCGCGCAGGAAGCGCGCGGCGAGGCCGGCCGCTCGTTCCGCGAGATCGCGCAACGCGAGTCGCTCGGCGAGGAGCTCGGCGCCGCGGTGCGCAACGTGCTCGTGCGCTCGCCGATCCCAGCCCTGCGAGCCTTCGGCCTCTCGCTCGCCGTGCAGGTCAGCGCGGGCGGCAACCTCGCCGAGACCACCGACCGACTGGCCACCTCGCTCGTCGAGCGCGCGCGCGTGCGCCGCCGAGCGCGCGCGATCGTCGCCTACAGCCGCACGGCGGCCTCGGTGCTCGCGGTGGTGCCGCTGATCGCGGTGGCGCTCCTGTGCTCGCTCCTCGAAGGCTACGCGGAGGCGCTGCTCGAGAACCACTCGGGCAACGTGATGCTCGCGCTGGCCATGCTGATGATCGTCGCCGGTTTCGCCGCCATCCAGCGCCTCGGCCGCATCGAGCCCCTGCCCACGGAGCGCGACGCGTGAACTCCGGGATCTGGATCGCCGGCGCCGCGACGTTCGTGGCCGTGATGGGCACGGCTTGGGCCGTGCGTCGCGATGCCGAGCGTCGGCGCGAGGCCGAGCGCGTGCGGCTGTGGAGCGAAGAACAGCGCCCCAAGGGACCGCTCGAGTCCTACCGCCGCAACCTCGCCGACGCGGGGCTGAAACCGGGCACCGATCGCGTGACGTTCGTTCTGCTGCACGCGCTGAGCCTGCTGTCGGGCGCACTCGGCGGCGCCTTGCTCGCGCAGCGCAATGCCCACGCGCTGGCCGCGGTCGTGCTGCTTGCGCTGCTCGGCGGCCTGCTCGGCTGGTGGTTGCCGCAGCTGTGGCTCGACGGTCAGCGCAAGCTGCGCCAACTCGCGCTCGCCGCGGAATTCCCGGTGATGCTCGACCTGTTGCAAATCTCCATGCAGGGCGGCATGAGCCTCAACGCCGCGTGGAAGTCGGTCTCGACCAGCCTCGACGGCCGCGGCGCGGCGCTCGCGGACGAGATGCGGCGCGTGGACCTCGAGGTCGGTTTCGGCACCTCGTGGACCCGCGCGCTCGATTCCGCGACCGTGCGCACGGGAGTCGACGAGTTCCGCGAGCTCGGGCTCTTGCTCGAGCAGACGGAGCGCTTCGGCACCGAGATGGCGCGTGCGATCGCCGTGCTGTCGGAGTCGCTGCGCCATGCCGAGGTGCAGGTGCTCGAGGAGCGCGCCCACGAGGCCTCGGTGAAGATGCTCTTCCCGCTGGCCATGTTCCTCCTCCCGGCCACGCTGCTGCTGATCATCGGCCCCATGCTCGCCATGCTCTTCGAGGCCCTCGGCCGCGCCACCGGCGACTAGGGCCCGCAGTTCACTCCCCTTTCATGAGAACCACGATGCGTCACCTGCCCCATCCCGGCGCGCTCGCGCTCGCCACCCTGTGCCTGCTCGGCTGCTCGGGGCCGCGCGGCTCGAGCACCTACGAGACCGCGCTCGCCGCGGACGATGCGCAGCAGCTCGCGGAGACCCGTTTCCGCGAAGAGCCCTTCGCCGACCAAGTGCGCCAAGGCGTGCTGCGCCAGCGCGCCCTGTTCGACCATCACTTCGCGCCCGACACGGCACGCCTCACGCGGCTCGGCGAGCGCGACCTCGCGATCCTCGCCGAGGGCCTGCGCGAGAGCGGCGGCCGCATCGCGCTGCCGCGCGGCTCCGAGAGCGAAGACCTGCACGCGGCGCGCGCGGCCACCGTGAGCGCGGCCCTCGCGGCCCGAGGCATCGCGCCGGAACAGATCGCGGTCGAGACGCGGCCGGCCTCCGGTCCGGGCGTGGCGAGCATCGACGCGCTGATGATCCGCGCGCGCATCTCCACCGCGCCCATGCCGCAGCTCGCCCCGAGCGCCCAGAACTCCGGCACCAGCACCACCCCGACGAGCAACCTCCAGTGAAGCACCTCCTCACTCACACCTGTGCCGCCGCGCTGCTGCTCGTCGCGAGCGCCTGCCAGTCGACGCCAGACCCGAACCTCGACTGGTTCGAGGGCGGCGCGCTCAAGCCGACGACCGCGCAGACGCTGCAGCTCACGGCCCGCGTCCTCGCAGCCCGCGGCGACACCACGCGCGCGGGGTACGTGATCGAGCGCCTGCTGCGCGAGCACCCCGACCACCTCGGCACCTACACCGAGGGCGCCGAGATCCTGCTCTCGGAGGGTCGCATGCAGGACGCCATCGGCTGGCTCGACCGCGGGCTCGTGCGCTTCCCGGGCCACCCGGTGCTGCACAACGACCGCGGTCTGTGCCACCTGCTCGCCGCGGACCTCGCTCCGGCCACCGCCGACTTCGAGGCGGCCTGCAAGGCGGACCCCGCCGACGCGGAGTACGTGTCGAACCTCGCGCTCGCCCGGGCCCTCGGCGGCGATGAGGACGGCGCGCGTGAGCTGTGGGGACGCGTGCTCACCCCGGCCGACGTGAACTCGAACCTCGAGATCGCCCGCGCCAGCCGCGCGCGCTTCGCCGCGAGCCGCTGAGGGCGCCGCCAGAGGCGCGAGAGAGCTCGACGCGCTCTTCCCAGGTCTCGTTCCACCATCGCGCGCCGATGGCCCCGCGTGCGGGCCGTCGGCGCGCGGCCCTATCCGGGCGTCCGCATCGCAGGCCCGCCCGCACCGGGAAAGAGCGTCCACACGCCGCAAGCCGAGCTCGAATTCTTGGAGCTCCGTCCGACCTCGGTCCCGGACTCGCGGGAGAGCTCCTTTGTCCGCGCGACGAGCGCTGTGCTCGGCCCACGCGTGACACCGAAGCGCCTCTCTCCCACATTCCACCTCGCTAGAACGAGTACCAACATCATGAAGCACTGGATCAAGCTGTTCCTGAACGACGAGCGCGGCGCCGAATCGACCGAGCTCGCCATCACGGGCGTCGTCGTGGCTGGCGGCTCCGTCGCCGGTTTCACCGAGCTGAAGGACAAGATCGAAGCCAAGGGCGACGAGCTCATCGGCAAGCTCGACGCGGCCACGGGCAACTAGCACAGGCAGTGCGACTCGAGCGCACGCCCGAGACTCCTCCTAGCCCCCCCGCTGGGTGGGCGCTCGTCGCAGCGACGCCGATTCCGCCAGAGCGGGGTCGGCGTTGTCTCTTGCTTCCGTGGTCGCCCCGTCGGCTCGTGGCGAGCTTGCCAGCGGGGCGGCGTTTCAGAATCGAAACGCTCTAAGGAATTTCAAAAAAAACGAAGGCGGCACTTCCCCTCGGATCAGATCGGAGGGATGCTCTAGCCCCGGCGATGAAAGTTTGGGCATCGGGCCCGGCTCCGCGCCTCTCAAACCCCTCCCCCTGTCTGGGAAACGACACAACATGAAGAACTGGATCAAGCTGTTCATTGCGGACGAGCGCGGCGCCGAGACGACCGAAGTCTCCATCACGGGCCTCGTCCTCGCTGGCGGCGCCGTCGCCGGCTTCACCGAGCTGAAGGACAAGATCGAAGCCAAGGGCGACGAGCTCATCGGCAAGCTCGACGCTGCCGACGGCAACTGATCGGCTTCCACGCGTAGCCGACGACCTGCGGCTCCGGGCAACCGGAGCCGCAAGTCTTTCCGGCCCGCGAAAGCGGCCCCGCGCCCTAGGAGATTGCATCTCCAGAAGGGCGCCCGGAACGCTCGAAAGGCACGAGAGACCACTGCAGGCCTACGCACACGGAGCTTCCCATGACTCGCTGGATTCTGAGCTTTCTGCGCGACGAGCGCGGTGCCGAGACGACCGAAGTGACCATCACCGGCCTGGTCGTCGCGGGCGGCGCAGTCGGCGGCTTTACCGAGCTCAACGACAAGATCTCCGAGAAGGTGAGTTTCACCGTCCGGAAGCTCAACATCGCCAACGGCGACTAGTCGCCGCTCGAGCTCGCAACCCTGCGCGGGTCGCGTCGTCCGGTCAGGGCGACGCGACCCGCGCGGTGTTTCTGGCCTGCGGCCGCACCACGCGGAAGGTCAGATTCACGCGCGGCCCCTCGACGCGCAGGCGCCGCGGAAGCTCGTGCTGCCAGTCGCGCTGCGTGGGAGGATCCATCACGAGCAGGTCGCCGTGGCCGAGCTCCCAGGCGAGCTTTGGCTCGCGGCGGGCGCGACGGGCGCGCATGCGGAACGTGCGCGTCGTGCCGAGGCTCAGCGAGGCGATCGGGGCCTCGGGGTCGAGCTCGGCCTCGTCGTCGGCATGCCAGCCCATCGAGTCGCGCCCGTCGCGGTAGAGGTTCAGGAGCAGGGAGTTGAACGGGCAACCGAGCTCCTCCAGCAGCCGGGCGCGAATCTCCTGCGCGACCGGCGTCCATGGCTCGATCACGTTCTGCAGGTCGGAGTAGCGGTACTCGCAGCCGGGGTCCGCCATCCAGCACGAGAGCCGCGGCATCGGATGGCGCCGGCCGAAGACGGTGATGTGCTCCTGCTTCCACGGAACGGCGGCGAGGAGCTGGCCGAGCCAGCGATCCGCGTGGGCAGGGCTCCCCCAACGGACGAGGTGGCGAACGGGCGGGGGCGAAGGGCTCACGACACGCGTCGCAGGAGCTGCTCGACCACGGCGCGCTTGTCGCCGTCGAGCTTGCCGATCTCGCGGCGCAGGCGCTGCAGCGCGAGCTCGCGCGCTTCGGCCCGGGAGCCGAAGCGCGCGCGGAACTCGGCGGTCGCCGCCTGCACCATGCGTTGCTTGCGCTGCGCAAGATCGCGCACGGTGTAGAAACCCAAGCCGAGCAGCCCAAGAACGAGGATCGCCCCGCTCTCCGTCGCCGCAGCGATGCCGCACACGAGCGCGAGGACGACCAAGGAGCGTGCGCACCCAGCCCCGCCACCTGCACGCTTCGCAGCCCCGAGAATCGCGACGAGATCGGTCTCCACTTTGGCGAGCTCGGACGCGCTGCCTTCCTCGCGCGCCAAGGCGGGCAGCTCGACGCTATCGACCTCGATCGTTCCGCGGCGAGCGAGCGGCGGCGCGGGAAGAGCGGCTTGTGGCTTGGGGGTCGGCTGCGGCGCTGGCGTCGGAGGCGGCGCGTCCGTTCGGGGCCTCTCGGGCTGCTTGGAAGGAGCGAGCTCTGCGGGCAATTCGACGGAAGGCACGGGCGCTTGCGTCGGACGAGCCTCCGGGACCGGGCCGCCCGCGAGCGCCGCGTAGCGCTTCTCGAGCTCCGCGAACCAGCGCTTGTCGAAGCGCGAGAGCAGGATCTCGCTCACGAGCGCCTCGTAGCGCCCCTCCGCCCCGCGCACGAAGCCCAAGTCGTCCGCCGTGGCGCCGATCTGGCGCCGGCGGACGATGATCTCGGCTCGCTCCGGCAGCGGCTGCCCGCGCCACGAAACGAGCGGCGCGAGGTCCGCGACCCGCTCGACCTCGCGCAGGCCGGACTGCTCGAGCGCGGCCACGAGGTGGGAGCCCGACGTCATCGACGTGGGAATGCGCCGAAGCTTGACCATCGGCTCGAGAGTCTAGTGAGTTGCGTGGCCCCTTTCGCATCCGCGCCCTCCCCCGCACAATCGGCCCCCGATGATCCCCTTCCCGCTGGCCGGCCAGGCGCTCGCCACACGCGAGGTGGTGGCGCCGCCCAGCGACATCCCCTCGGGCGCGGTGTGCCTGCCGTCCCCCGAGGCCGACGCGAGCGTGTCGAGCGCGGCCGTCGTGTCACGCCTCGGAGGCGAGCGGGGAGCGGTTGGCGCGCACGGTGTCGGCAGGACGCGCACGGTCGCGATCCTCGCCACGCTGCTCACCACGGTCGCTTGCGCCACGCTCGTCCACGAGCGTCGGATCGAGCAGGCTCTGCGCTTCGATCGCGATGTGCGAGCGATCCTCGCGGATCGTTGCTTCAGCTGCCACGGGCCGGACGAGGAGAAGCGCAAGGCAGGGCTGCGCCTCGATCTGGAGGACGGCGCGCGCGAGGCGCTCGAAGGCGGTGCGAACAGCGAGTTTGCGCGGCGAGTCGCCAGCCATGACGCCGACGAAGTGATGCCGCCGCCGAAGCTCAAGCGGCCCCTTTCCGACGCACAGCGCGCGACGCTCCTGCGCTGGGCCTCCGAGGGAGCGGCGTACATGCCGCACTGGGCCTTCGTGGCGCCGCGCAAGGTCGAGCCGCCGCGCACGCGCAACGCGAGCTGGGCCCGCGACGAGCTCGATCTACACGTGCTCGCTGCTCTCGAGCGCGCCGGACTGGCTCCACAGCCGGAGGCGGATCCGCGCCTGCTCCTGCGACGCGCATCGCTCGTGCTGACCGGGCTGCCGCCGACGCCCGACGAAGCCGAAGCGTTCGCGCGCGATCCCAGCGCAAGTGAATTCGCGCGGCGCGTCGATGCGATGCTCGCCTCCGCGCGCGCCGCAGAGCACACGGCCACGACATGGCTCGACCTCGCGCGCTACGCCGACACGCACGGCTACCAGACCGACGGCGGCTCGTTCACATGGCCGTGGCGCGACTGGCTGCTGAGCGCGCTCCAATCGAACATGCCCTACGACCAGTTCGTGCGCGCGGTCCTCGCCGGCGACCTGCAGCCCGAGGCCGACCTCGGCCAGCGCGTGGCCACGGGCTTCCATCGCCTCCATCGCATGACCGAGGAAGGCGGCTCGATCGCGGAGGAGTTTCGCCAAGAGGGCATCGCCGACCGCGTCGGCACGTTCGGGACGACATTTCTCGGCCTGACGCTGGAGTGCGCGCGCTGTCACGACCACAAGTTCGACCCGCTGCCGACGCGCGAGTTCTACGCGCTCGCCGCGATGTTCGGCTCGATCGACGAGAACGGGCTCAAGTCGTACGCGCTGCCGGTGAACGCGCCGCCGCCCTTCGTGCGCTTGGCGAGCGAGGAGCAACGGCTGCGCGAGCAGGAACTGCGCGCTGCGCTCGAACAGGCGCAAGCGCAGCTCGCGCTGCGGCGTGCCGAGGCGCGGACGCGGCTGCAATCGGTGCGGCTCGCAGCGACCGCGATGCAAGCTCCGCCTCCCGACGCTCACTGGGCGTTCGAGTCGCTCGAGAATGGTCTGGTGGCGAATCTGGTGACAGGCGCGCCGCCCGCGAGCGTCGATCGCCGCCGACCCGAGCAGCTCGGGCAGTTTGCCCTCGGCGAAGGAAAGAGCGGAGCGGGCGCGAGCTTCGACGGCGACGGCGGCCTGCTGCTCGACGGGCTCGCGGGCTTCGGGCGACACGACGAAATCAGCATCGCCCTGTGGATTCGTCCCAGCGAACGCAACGCGCGCGCCGCGATCGTGCATGCGTCGGGCTTCTACACGCAGGATGCGGACGCCTCCGGCATCGAGCTCGAGCTCGTCGACGGGCATGTGCGCTGGAGCGCGATCCACTTCTGGCCGGGCTCGGCCGCGAGCGTGCGCATGCGCGAACCACTGCCGCTCGACATCTGGACCCACCTCGTCGTCTCCTACGACGGCTCGTCGCGCGCGAGCGGCCTGCGCATCTTCGTGAACGGCGTGCCTGAGATCGTCGAGGTCGTGCGCGACGGACTCGATGGTCCGCTCGCGGGTCACACGCTCGAGCTCGGGTCGCGCTCGCGCGGAAGCGGCTTCCGTGGCGGCGCGATCGACGAGCTGCGCGTGTGGAAACGAGCGCTGACGAGCGTGCAGGCTCGCGAGCTTGCGATTCTCGATGGACTCGGCGTCGCTCCGGGCGAGTTCGAAGCGTTCGAAGAGCACTTCGCGGAAACACTCGACGAAGGCGTCGCGGCCGCGCGCGCCGCCGTTCGCTCGGCGCAGCGCGAGCTCGCGGCGCACCTCGATGGCATTCCCGCCTTCGCTTGCATGCAGGACTCCGCGTTCGCGCCACCGACCTTCGTGCTGCGCCGCGGCGCCTACGACCAGCCGGACGCGAGCGCAGCCGTGGCGCCGGGCGCACTCGAGGCCGTCCTGCCCTTCGATGCGTCACTGCCGCGCAACCGCGAAGGACTCGTTCGGTGGATGCTCGACCCGCGCAATCCGCTGGTCGCGCGCGTGGCCGTGAATCGACTGTGGGCGCAGGTGTTCGGGCGCGGTCTGGTCGAGACGAGCGAGAACTTCGGGTTGCAGGGCAGCTTCCCTTCGAACCCGGAGCTGCTCGACGCGCTCGCGGTCGACTTCGCGCGCGGCGATGGCACTCCCCAGAGCGCGTGGAACATGCGTGCGCTCCTGCGACGCCTCGTGCTCTCCTCGACCTTCCGGCAGGACTCGCGCGCGAGCACCGAGAAGCGCGCACTCGATCCCGACAACGCGCTCCTGTCCCGCGGACCTTCGGTCCGCATGAGCGCGGAGATGCTGCGCGACAGCGCGCTGGCTGCTTCTGGCCTGCTCGCCGAGAAGCTCGGCGGACCTTCGGTGCGTCCATGGCAGCCCGAGGGACTGTGGAGCGATGCGGGGCAAAACGGGCACTACCAGCCCGACAGCGGGGAGAACGCCCATCGCCGCAGCCTCTACACATTCCGCAAGCGCACGGTCCCAGTGCCCGACATGAGCGTGTTCGACGCCGGAACGCGCGAGGCCTGCATGACGCGGCGCGGCACGACGAACACGCCGCTGCAGACGCTCGCGATCCTGAACGATCCGGTGTTCGTCGAGTGTGCGCGCGCGCTGGCCGAGCGCGCCGCCCGCGAAGCCGGGACGCGAGTGACGCGCGTCGAGCGCGCCTTCGCGCTCGCCTGCACGCGTGCACCGACCTCGGAGGAGTCGAACGCCCTGCTCGAGCTGATCGCAAGCGAGGTCGAGCGCTTCGACGCCGATTTCGAAGGCGCGCGCAAGCTCGTCGGAACTCCCGACGCGGAACTCGCCGCTCTCGCGCTCGCCTGCAGCACGATCCTCGCGAGCGATGGAGCCATGGTGGTCCGATGAACGGCGCACCCCTCGATCGACGCGGGCTGCTGCGCGGCGCCGGCCTCGGACTCGGCGCGCTCGCGCTCGCCGACATCCTCGGGGCGCAGGAGGGAGCGCGCACGCGAGCGCTGCAGCACGCGCCGCGGGCGAAGCGCATCATCTACCTGTTCCAGGCGGGTGGCCCGTCGCAGTTCGAGACCTTCGATCACAAGCCGGGCCTGCGCGCGCTGCACGGACGGCCGCTGCCGGACAGCGTGCGCGCGGGACAGCGACTCACGGGCATGAGCGGGAATCAAGCGGTGCTGCCGATCGCGGCTTCGTTCGCGAGCTTCGCTCGCCACGGAGAATCCGGCCTCGAGGTCAGCGAGCTCTTGCCGCACACCGGACGCATCGCGGATCGCCTGTGCGTCCTGCGTGCCGTGCACACGGAGGCGATCAACCACGATCCCGCGATCACATTTCTCTGCTCCGGCAGCCAGATCGCGGGTCGCCCGTCGCTGGGCTCGTGGCTCTCCTACGGCCTTGGCTCGCTGAATGCGGACCTGCCCGCATTTGTCGTGCTCGTATCGAAGGACGCAATCCGCGACCAGCCGCTCTACGCTCGTCTGTGGGGCGCGGGCCTCCTGCCGAGCGAGCACCAGGGCGTGCAATTTCGCGCTGGAAAGGAACCCGTGCTGTTCCTCGGCGATCCGGAGGGTGTCGGCCGCGACGCGCGGCGTGCGATGCTCGATGCTCTCGCGCGCATGGGACGCGACGCGAGCACGCGCGAGCGCGATCCGGAAATCGAGGCGCGAATCGCGCAGGCCGAGCTCGCATTCCGCATGCAGGCGAGCGTGCCCGAGGCGACCGACACGAGCAGCGAGAATGACGCGACCTTCGAGCTCTACGGTGCGGGCGCGCGCGATCCGGGGACATTCGCCGCGAATTGCCTGCTCGCGCGGCGGCTCGTGGAGCGCGGCGTGCGTTTCGTGCAGCTGTTCCACCAAGGTTGGGACCAGCACGGCGGGCTGCCCGGCGGCATCGCGCACCAGTGTGGACAGACGGACCAAGCATCGGCCGCGCTCGTGCAGGACCTAGCCGCGCGCGGATTGCTCGACGACACGCTCGTGATCTGGGGCGGCGAGTTCGGGCGCACCACCTACTGCCAGGGCCGCATGACCGCGGGCGACTATGGCCGCGACCATCATCCGCGCTGCTTCAGCATGTGGCTCGCAGGGGGCGGCGTGCGCGCAGGGCATGTGCACGGAGCGACCGATGAGTTCAGCTACAACATCGTCGACGGCGGCGTACATGTGCACGATCTCCACGCGACCGTGCTGCACCTCCTCGGGATCGATCACGAACGCCTGACATGGCTCTACCAAGGGCGCCACTTCCGGCTCACCGATGTGGCAGGTCGAGTCGTGCGCGAGATGCTGGCCTGATTGAATCGCACGGCGAGCAGGAAGTAGCCTCCGTCCATGCGCTCGATGCTGTCGCTCGCACTCGCGGACGAGTTCGTCCCTTCCGAAGGGCCGCTGGAACGGCTGAATCCGCTGGTTCTCGCCGTCGCCGGTGTGGTGGCTCTCGCGTTGGTGCTCCTCGCGCTGCGCAAGCTGTGGAAGCGCGACGATGGAAGCGGCGGTCGCTGAGCGCGCATGGAATGCGCGGCTGCCGCTCGCGATCGCGGTGGCGGCGCTGCTCGCGGCGGTCGCTCCCCTCGGCGCCCTGCTGATCGGGCCGATCGTGTTCGGCGTGCCCCATGTGATCGGAGACATGCGCGCACTGTGGCTGCGCAAGCCGGGCGGCTTCGGCGGCGCTACGGCGGCCTGCGTGGCGCTCGCGCTGCTCGCCATGACGCTCCTGCGCATCGTGTTGCTCACAGGAGCTCCAATCCCGATCGAGGCGGAGCTTGCGTGCGGCATCGCGGCCGTCGCGTGTGCCGCGATCGGCGGAGCGAGAGGGCGACGCTCGCGCCTGTACTGGGCGCTCGGCGTCGCGGTGCTCGGTGGACTGGCCTTGCTGGCCGCACGCGAGACGCTGCTCTTGCTGGCGCATGCTCACAATCTCGTCGCGCTGCTGCTGTGGCTTGCTTGGAGCCCGTCGCGTGGCTCGCGCCGCGGCGTGCTGCTCTTCTACATCGTCGGTGCGGCATGTGTCGCTGCGGCGTCGAACGCGAGCGTCGGCAGAGAAGCACTCGGAGCCTTCGACGGCGCGCGCCTCGTCCGCGAGCTCGCACCCGGCCTCGAGAATCCGCTCGGCGACGCGCTCGTGCGGTCCTTCGCGTTCGCTCAACTCGTGCACTACGGCATCTGGTCGTGGCAGCTTCCCGGTGGATCGCGCACGACGCTGCGCCAGGACTTTGGCCTCCGCGGACTCTGGCTCTGTGCGCTCGTGTGCATCGCCGTACCGATCTGCGGCTGGTTCGCTCCGGTGGAGACGCGCTCGACCTACCTGCAGATCGCGATCGCGCATGGCTGGATCGAGCTCTCGGTGATCGCGTATTTGCTCGCCCGCAGCGGTACGCTGCGTGGGTCATGACGCTCTGGTTCGCGCTGTTCCTGTGGACGCTCGTGCTCGAGCTTCCGGTGTATGCGCTGGGTGCCGCGCAGCGTGCCGGAAGCTGGTGGCACTTACCTCTCGTCGCACTGGCGCTGAACCTGCTCACGCATCCGCTGTTCACCTGGTGGCAGTACGAGGTCCGGCCCGGGAGCGGCTCCGTGCTCGCGGCGGAGGTCGGGATCGCACTCGTCGAAGGGCTCGGCCTGCTGGCTCTGCGCCGGGACCTCGGCCTCGGGAGAGCCCTCCTCTGCTCCTTCGCGGCCAACGGTTTCTCTTGCGGGACGGGCCTGCTCGTCTGGTGGCTACTCGGCTGAGCCGAGGGGCCGTGCATGGCCCTTCCTGAGCCCAAGAATGGGCTTTCGAGGCTCGTTTCGGTTTTCGTCCGGGTTAGGTGTCCATAGCGAGGCCATGGGCGCACTTGGGGGGTGACGGCCGCGCTCGGCCCGCTCCTGAACCGCTCAAGAAAAAGAGGACTCCCCACCATGTTCCAGACTCTCTCCCGCATCGCTCTCACCCTCGGCTTCACCGCCGCCCTCGCCGCCGCGCCCGCCAGTGCTCAGGCGTGTGGCCCGGACAACCTCGACGGCGGTGCCTGCTGCGCTCCGGCCGGCGTGGTCCTGCCGAACTTCCCCAGGATCCTTGGCACCGACGCGCGCTGGCTCGCCTTCGACAACTGCAACCTCGCGCTCAACAAGGTCTACTGCGTCGATCTCGGCACGCCGCAGCCGCTGATGCTCGGCGGCGCGGTCTACTGCGGCCAGTACAACATCCGCCTGCAGTTGCGCGACTGTCCGACGAACACGCTCCACTGGTCGGGCGGCCTGCGTGCGCAGTACTCGCGCAACTGGAAGGAGTCGAGCATCCCCGGCGCCATCAACCTCACGGTGTGGCGCTTCATCCTGAACGGGGACATCCTCCCCACCGCCGCGGTTCCCGTCACGCCGCTCGATCGTCCGGCGTCGCTCGGCACATACCCGCGCCTCTATGTCTCTGGCCACATCGACTACGCGCTCGACTGCGGCACGGGCCAGTGGAGCGTGGCGTGGGCGCTGAGCCACGAGTGCGACCAAGTGCACCACACCGCGAGCTCCGCGCGTCCGGCTCCCCCGGGCGGCTTCGATCCCGCGAAGAGCTTCTCGATCGTCGGCCCGGGCACCGGCTTCGTCCCCTCCACGGTCAACACGCCGATCAGCGACGGTCCGATCGTGCAGGGCTCGTTCCGCTGGAACAACTGGGCCGCAGGAGCGAACATCTGCACCTACCGCGAGCCCGCAAACGGCGTGGTCACGGCGCTCGCCGCCTACTGCCTGTGCGCCAATATGGTCCCCGCTGCCGGTCAGTTCATCAACACCTTCGTCAACGCGTTGGGGATGTGCGGCACGCAAGTTCAGATGACGCCGAACACCCGCTTCACGCAGAAGCGCATCGGCATGTGGACGAACCCCGCCGTGTTCCCCGGCATGGAGACGGTGCTCTTCGACTACGGCTCGATGCTGCTCACGAACGGCTGCACCGGCGTCAACTCGCTCGAGTGGTACGAAGGCAGCGAGACGATCGGCGGCTTCCCCGCCTACGACTGGGCCGGCATCAACCTCGGCCGCCAGTTCGAGGACTTCGGCAGCTGCAACACCTCGCCGACGAGCCCCGCGGTGCGCATCGGCGCCCCGCACGTGACGAACTCGATCCTCAACTTCAACCTGCCGTGAGCGCAGGCTGAACGCCGCAGGCGCGCGGCAAATCAGTAGCGCCGTGTTGCCGACTCCCCGTCCGCGAGCCAAGCGCCTCGCGGGCGGGGTGTCGTGCTTCAGGGAGCGCGCGGGGCGAGCTCGAAGGCGACTTCTCCGTCACCCGCTGGCCACGCGAGCACCTCGAAGCCGTCGAGCTGGAGCCGTTGTGCAGGTTCGCCCTCGCGTCCCGCCGTTCGAAACAGGCGCCACAGTGCTAGCTGCCGATTCTGGCCAGGCTCCGCGACCGGAACGACGCGCACTTCGCCAGCAGGGCGCGGCACGGGAGAGTTCGCGGGTCGCTCGAGCCACTCGACCAGCGACACGCTCTCCCCGTCGCCGACGACACGCGCACGCAAGCCATCGCGTCGCACCCCGTCCCGCACGAGCCCCGACGCGTCGACGATCAGCGACTCCGACACGCCCACGCCGCGCAGCATGCCGGTCGCGAGGTCGATCTCGACGCACGCGTCCTCGCCGACGCCGATGCCCAAGCGCATTCCGCGTTGCTCTTGCGCCGCCACGAGTCGCCCCACGCGATCGCGCTCGAAGAAGTGCGAGTCGGTCAGCGCCCACGGAAGAAACGCCATGCCCGACCCCGTGCGCGGACCGAGAGCTGCTGGCTCTTCGCCGACCTCCACCGGCAGCGCGATGCCGAGCGCGGCTGCGCTCCCGCCACCCTTCAGCATCCACTCCCCCATCATCGCATCGCCCGCACTGCAGCCAGCGATCACTCCGCCGCGCGCGAGCAGGCGCTTCATCGCTCGCCACTCCGGCGTTTCCGCGCCCGCTGGACGATAGCGATCCGTGATGCGTTGCTGGTCACCGCCCGTGAAGAGTAGCGCGCTCGCGGCATCGATGCTTGCGACGGTCTCCTCCGTGCTCGTCTCGCGCCGCACGGAACTCACCGGCACGAGCGGCGCCCACACGCGCAGCGCCTCCGTCTTGTCCGTGATCTCCTCCTCCTGCGGCCCCGTGGCCGCGGACACGATCACGATGCGCGCCTCGCCGCTCGCGCTCGCCCGCTCGACGAACCGTTGGTAGATCGGCGCCGTATCGTTGTCGAGCCCGCCCCCGATCACGAGCAGCGTGCCATCGGAGAGCTGTGGCGCTGCGGAGAAGGTCGCACATCCGGTACCGACGACGAGACAGATGAGCGCCGTGAGATCAGCAACACGAGGCAACTTCATGGACTCGAATCTCCTTGGATCCCCGTTGTGCCGCAGTCGAAAAAAACCCACTACTTCACTGGCTCACAGGCACCAGGCGAGAACAGTGCACGACGCGCTTCGATATCGAGGGACGGAGAGCCGCGACGCACGCGGCAAGCGTCCGGCGGCACCATGTGCTCCAAAGTCGCCGCGATTTCGCGAGCTGCAAGGGCATGGCCCTCGACGGCGAGATGAAAGTCCTCGTCCCAGTAGAGCTTCGCCGCGCTGATGCGGAAGGCGGGGCGCAGGTCGAGAGTCGCACAGCCGCGCGAAGCGAGGAACGCGAGCGTGCTATCGGCGAGCCGATCGAGCACCGCACAGTCCGCGCGCGTCACACCCAGCGCGGCGAGCGCGGCTTCGAAGCGCTCGCGCCGACGCTCGAACTCGACTTCGAGCGAGGAAGGCACATACACGAAGAGCGGGATGACGCCGAAGCGCGTACAAGTGACCTGAATCTCGGTCAACACATCGCGCGCGGCCTGCAACGCGACTTCGACCTGCGGCGGATCGAATCGAAACTGCTCGACGGAGAACAGCGCCTGCGAGACGAGCTCGGGATCGAGGTCCTGTGCCGCAGCGAGACGCGCCTGAAGGGCCGCGAGATCGCCGCGAGCGGTTCCGTGAGCGCGGTGCTGGTGGCCGAGCGACTCACCGAAGTCGTTGCCGCCATAGAGCGCAATGATCGCCACATCGGGCGCGAACGCGAGCGTGCGCTCGAGCGCGCCGAGGTAGTGCTGGAAGGTGTAGCCCGGGACGGCGGCATTGAGCGCCTCGATGCGCTGCCCTTGGCGTGTCGACGAGAGTCGCGCCTCCACAAGCTGCGCGAAACTCTCGCGGTTATTGCAGAAACCGGAGGTGTGGGAATCGCCGAGCACCACGAGGCGCAGGTCGGGACGCTCCGCCGACGGCTCGTCGTCGTCGCGCAGACCGAAACTGTTGGTGCGCACCGACCAACCGCCTTCGGGGTGCTCCGCCCACGCTCGGCGGCGGTCCATCCCGCCGGAGAACATGAAACCGGACTGCGGGTCGAAGCGCAGCGGGTTGCCGCGCGCCGCCGTAGGCTGAGGGAAATCCGCCGGATCCCACGGAGTGCGCCGGAATGTCGACGGCGGGTAGAGCGGATGCGCGCACTCCAACACGGTGGGCACCGAAGCCTCTTCGGGAGCGAGCGCGGGCGGTGCCTTCGGGTCGTAGCCGCGCGTATCGATCTCGAGCTCGACGGAGCGACGGCGCACGCGCGACTGCCAGAACAGCACGGCCGCCGCGCTGCACAGCGCGACCGAGAGCGACAGCGAGAACGCGGTCCAGCGCTGCGCGCTCACCGTCGACCCTCGAAGCTCGGACAATGTGCGCGCATGAAAGCGCGGGCGAGTATGGAAGTGGCCGCTTCGAGGGTCAAGCGACCCGCAGGCTTCGACGCCCGGCCCGCACTCCCGTACCCTAGCCAAGCGCATGCGCCTCGTCTTCCTCGTTGTCGCCCTGCTCGCGCTCGTCTGGTGCCTGCCCCTCGACGCTCGCATCGCGTGGGGTTGGGACGAGACCATGCATGCCGCTGGCCCCGCATGGCGCATGACCTGCGCGCTCGCCACGCTCGATGTGGGCGGCTTCGCGGACGCGCTGCTCGATTGCGAGCGCTATCCGTTCGTGTTTCCACTCGTCCTTGGATTGGAGCAGTTCGTCTTCGGCATCTCGGAGCATGGAGCGCGCGTCTTCTGCACGCTGCTGTGGTGCGCGACGATTCTCGCGGTGTTCTGCGTGGCGCGACGCGCCAGCGGATGCGAAGCCGCCGGGTGGCTCGCGCTGCTCGCCGCCGCGATGTCGCCCTTGGCGCTGAGCTTCGCGGGGACGGTCTTGCTCGAGGTTCCCGCCGCCTGCGCGACAGCGCTCGCGTTGTGGCTGTGGATCCGTCGCCGCGAGCTCGCGCTCGCGAGGACCTGCCGCCGAACGGACCTCGCTGCCGGAGCAGCACTCGCGCTCGCCTTCTTCACGAAGTTCAACTACGGGCTGCTGCTCGCCGCGGGGCTCGCGCTCGACGAACTCGTCGAGTTCGGTCTCGCCGCGCGCAGAGGACGAGCCCGCGCCGCACTCGCCAGCCTGCGCGACATGTCGCTCGTGCCCTCGGTCCTGCTCGCATGGTGGTTCCTGCTTCCGCTCCCGGGCGGCCTCGAGCGCGCGGCGGAACATCGCACCGCCTTCATCGAGTGGATCACGGGCAATCAGGAGATGGTGCAAGCCTCGTGGAAGGTACGCCTGCTCAACATCACGAGCTTCTTCGCGCCGAATCCGCGCGCGGCGCTGCTGCTTGCGATCGGCGTGCTGCTCGCCGTGCGCGAAGCGCGTCGCCCCGCCGTGCGCGCGCTGCTCTTCGTCGCGGCCGTGATGCTCGTCGGCGTTCTCGGACACCCGTTCCACCTCCCCCGCTTCCTGATTCCGGCCGGCCCCGCGCTGTGGGCTCTCTCCGGCATCGGCTGGAGCGGAGTGCTGCCCCAGTCACGACTCCAGCGCAGCGGAAGCATCGCCACCGCCGTCCTCGTGTGCGCCGCATGGCCGGGCCTCGACACGGCGTGGCTCTCACAGAGGCTCGGCTTCCTCTCGCCGAAGCCCGAGGTGCGCGAGTACCAGCTCGTTGAGCTCGCGACTCAACGCGACCTCCGAGGGAGCCGGCGCCTGCGCTCGCTCGGTCTCGCTCGTGACGAGTCGGAGCGTTTCTTCGAGCTCGTCGGCCAGTCCGTCGGCCCCACGGAGCGCATCGGCTGGGTTGACCTGACCGAAGAAGTCGCACCCGCGGGGCTCCAGTACGGACTGCTCGCTCACGCTCGCGACCGCGGCACATTCGCAAGAGAGCTCGCCGAGAAAACGCACATCTCGATCGGCGGCGTCGATCCGCACTGGGGCGACGAGCGCCTGTTCGAATGGGCCGCGCGCTTCGATGTGCTGCTCTTCAGCGAGCCGCACCACCTGCGCGGCCGCGCGGGTCGCGAGTTCTTCGACGACTATGTGCGGCGGCTCGAGGGCTCCGGCTGGCAGCGCGCCGCCATCGGCCGCCTCGAGATCGTCCGTCCCATGAAGGAACCGCTCGCCGTCGAGCTTTTCATGCTGCGGCGCGCACGCTGAAGTCGCGCTCAACCGCGGAATGTGACCAGCAAGACGATGCGGTCGCCCTCACCGAGATTCCAGGCGACATGCTCGCGCGAATCGTCGAACACCAGCGCGCGAGCGCGCTCCCAACGGCGCTGCTCGTCTCCGCAGCGAATGCCGACATCCCCGCGCGGTACGACGAGCGGTAGGTGGCAGCGCAGCGTTCCGTCGAGCTCGCCGCGATGCGGCGCGAGCCGCGTCCCCGGACGAAACAGCGAGAATCCCGCGTTCACCAGCTCCGGAACCAGCATGCAGGCGCGCGTGGTCTTTGGGCAGCGACGGCGGTTCGCACCGCACTGCGCTCCGCCGCCAAACAGCGTGAAGTAGCGCCAGCCGCGCTCGTCGTAGCCCTCTCCGGGCAGGGACAGCGCGTCGGGCGCATCGACGAACGCATCCCGCCCGAGCGCGTGCAGCTCGAGCAGGATTTCCTCGAAGCACGCCTCGAGCGCAGGCACGAAGGCGAACTCGTCAGGATCGGGAAAAGCCGTCACGGCGCGGACTGTAGCGCCCGCGCGCGCTCAGGGGCAGATCCGGAACTGCAGCGCGTTCGAGAGCCCCGTGCCAAAGCCCTGCGGGTCGGCGCCGTCGCGGTACCACCACTGCGCGAAGACCGTGTTGCCAGCGAACAGCGCGGGATCGACGCCGGACTGAATGCGCGCGTTGAAGTCGATCGCGAGCACGCCGGAGCAGTCGTCCGCTCCCGTGTTGCCGCCCGAGTCGACGAGCGGTGTGCGCTTGGGGCTGCCCGCGACGCACTTGGTGCCGCCCTGAAAGAGGCTCGCACCCTGCGTGAAGCCGTAGAAGAGCAGCCCCGAGCGCTGGTTGATCACATTCGTGCCGCTGATCGTGAAGGGCGCGGAGGACGCCGCGCTCGCCGAGCCACTCGCCGCGATCTGGGGCGTGCAGCCTTGGCTGTTGGTCTTCGCCGTGCAGTACGCCGTGGCCGCGGGACACACGCTGCTGCCTGGCCCGAGCGTGACGATGGCAAACTCATCGATGTTCCAGCCGCCGAAGGTCAGGCCGCCGTCGGATTGCAGACTGAACTCGACCTGCACCGACGGATTGTCGGCCGCGAGCGCGGAAATGTCGAGCTGGAACGGCACCCACGCCGTGTCGAGCAGGTCGCTCGCCGCCGGATTGATCCACACCTGCGTGCCGTTGACGCGAATGCGCGCCTTGTCGAACTGCGAAGCCTCGACCGTGAGCCAGCGACGGAACTCGAGGAACACCTGCGGCGCGCCCGAGCAATCGATCGCAGGCGAGCGTAGCCAGTTGTTCACATTGTTCGCGTAGGAGCCATTCCAGCCCGTCGGGCCGAGGTCGTTGCCCCACACGCGCGTGCCCGCAAAGGCGCTCGCGGGATCGCCGGCCTTGCCGAAGAGAATGCCGCGCTGCCAGTCGTCCTGCGTCGCGACCTGCGCGTGCGTCCAGCCGTTGTCCGTCGCTTCCTCGAAGCCCGTCGCGTACAGGACCAAGCGCGTGCCGACGAAGAAATCATAGGGCGTCGAGCCCGTGTCGGCGCCCTTCGGCGCAACCTCGCCGGCGCCGAGGTTGTCCTGCGCCTCGATGTAGTACTCGATCACCTGCGGCGATCCCTGCGCCGGAATGAGCCCGCGCCAGTTCCCGCCGCCGATACCCGTCATCGTGAGCGCAGTCCATGTCGCCGCACCGCGCACGCGATAGTGCAAGGTCGCGCCGCTGACCGTCGAACCGTACAGGCTCGTCACGCTCGCCTGCACCGCGTAGGGACCGAGCGCATCGGTCGTGTCCGCGAGCTCCGTGTGCGCGATCGAGAGGTCGACCGGATCCGCGAGCGTCGCTCCGCAGGCGAGCACGCCCTTGCAGATCATCTGCGCGAGGTCGAAGTCGTTCGTCGATGTCGGGTAGGCGTCCGCGCTCGTGTGGATCTGCGAGAAGTACTGCGTCAGATCCTCGAAGAAGAACGCAGCCGGTATGCCGGCCGAGTTGTAAGCAGCGTGGTCCGAGCTGCCCGCGCTCAGGTTGCCGCTGGTCGCGGCCCAGTTCGGCACATACAGCGGCGCGGTCTGCAGGCAGAAGCTCGTGAGTGCCGGGGACGTGTTGTTCGTCGCGAAGTCGCAGTCGCGCACATCCGAGCTCGCACGGTACGCGATCATGTCCATGTTGAGCATGCCGAGGACTTGCTTGCCCTGCGCGACCATGTTGTCCGCGTTGGCGCCAGAGCCGAGCAGGCCGTACTCCTCACCGGAGAACCACACCAGGCGCACCGAGTTCGCGAACGCCATCGGAGACACCGCGAGGATGCGCGCGATCTCGAGCACGCCCATGCTGCCGCTGGTGTTGTCGTCGGCGCCGCGCCCGACGGCCGAGGTGCCACCGGAATAGTTGCGCGTGTCGAAGTGCGCGCCGATCACGACGAAGCGGTTCGGCGTCACCGCGCCCGGGATGTCGACGACGATGTTCGTGCCGTGCGATGCGCTCCAGCTCTCGCTCACGGGCGCAAATCCGAGCGCCTGCAGCTGCGCGACGAGCTGCGCCTTGCCCGCGTTGAAGTTCGCGAGGTTCTGCGAGTCACGGTTGGTGAAGGTCGTGAACGACTGCACCGACGCCTGCAGGTTGGCCTTGTTCACTTGATCGACGAGCGACTGGATGCGCGGATCGGCCGCGAGCAGTGCGTTCGCTCCGGAGCTGGGCACCGAGAGCGGAGCCAGCGGCCGCATCGGGGTGCGCGCGATGGCCGTGTGGCCGCCGTGACATGTGCGCCCCGGCCGCAGGCTCTCCGGGTATTCCGGCAAGCCCTGCGGCACGCTCACGAGTGCCAGCCCTTCGCGCGCGAACTCGACGCGCGCCGCGGCGTCGATGTCCTCGCGTACATGCTCGTCGCGCAGGTCGACGACGAACAGCTCGTCCTGCGCGCCGATCCCGTCGAGGATCGCGAGTTCCACTTCGCGCCCGCGCAGCGCGTTCATGTCGCGCTCGGCGAGAGCACCGACGAGGAACGGACCCGCATCGAACCACACTTCCCCCACGCGCTTGAGCTTCTCGATCAACTCGCTGTCACCGCCGTGCACGACCGCGACGGGCCGCAGCGCTACGCGCTCGAGCGGCGCAACCTGGGACTGGAGGGGCGACGACGAAGACAGAGTCGCGACGAACGCAGCGTGAGCGAGGATCGGCATGGGCTGGTGGGCGAGATGGACGAGAAAGCCCGGCACCCCGCCCCTCGCGTCCGGGGAACCGTGCTTGCGCGTCTGGCTCTCCAAAGCTGACGATCTGGCCGATGTGGCGGTTCTGCTCCGGCGACCAATTTTCCGGCAGCGACCGTCCGCAGCGCCCCGCATCGGGATTCTGGACCTCCCCCGACTGCCCGCACTGCCCTATCCTTGATGGCGTCCCATTCAGTAGCCCGCCCCAGATGCACAGCACCCCTCTCGAAGCAGCCCTGCTGCTCGCCGCCGCCCTGCCGCAGTCGCCCGTTCCGCCGCGCCCAGTGCCAGTGACGGTCGAGCACGCCCACGATGTCCTCCTGCGCGATCGCCTGTGCCGGGCCGGCGAGGTCTGGTTCGATGCCGGGGACTTCTTGGTCGGAGCGCTTTCGCCTGGCGACATCGCCACGCTGCGCGAGCGCGGGACCACCGTGACCGAGCTCGCGGGCCTCGGAGCCTCCGACCCGCTGTTCGTCGTCGACCTCGCCCAGGCCGATGTGCGCAGCGACATCGATGCGGCGGGGACGATCCTCTACCGCCACGGTCGTCAGGCCGTGGTCAGCGTCCCCGTCGATCTCGACGAATACCCCGAGAGCCTGCGACCGGGCCGCACATGTCACGGCGGCCACACGGCCGTGCCGCGCGGCGCCATGCGAGCGGTGCCCGCTCCGGCGCCCGGCTCTCCGCTCGCCGCGTTCGCAAGCGCGTCGCCTGGCCAGTCGAGCGGACAGGTCGCGAGTCCGAGCAGCACCGCGCAGGGGCCGGCCGCGCTCGTCAACGCCGACCCGCGCATTCAGTCGCTCGTCGACGCAGTCTCGAAGACGAACCTGCAGACGAACACGCAGTACTTCTCGTCGACCTGGACGAACCGCGACTCGCAGAACCTCGCGAACTTCAATGCAGCGCGGACGCAGCTCCTCTCGCGCCTACAGACGCTGGGCTACGCGCCCACCACCCAGCAGTGGAGCTCGCAGCACGGCACGAACATCGTGGTCGACATTCCCGGCGCGCGAAACCCCAATCGCTACATCGTGTTCGGCTCGCACTTCGACACGCGCAACTACAGCTCGGGCACGAATGCGTCGGCGCCCGGCGCGGACGACAACACCAGCGGCAGCATGGGCGTGCTCGAGATCGCGCGCGTGCTCGCGGGCAAGGGTCCGTTCGAGAACTCGATCCGTCTCGCGTGGTTTTCCGGCGAGGAATACGGCCTGCTCGGATCCGGCGCGCTCGCGCAGCAGATGGTGCAGCAGGGCCTGCAGGTCGTCGGCATGCTCAACATGGACATGATCGCGTACCGCGCCGCGAACGACGCGCGCGACGCGGACCTCGCCGTCAACAACACTTCGGGGCCGCTCACGGCTTTCTGCCTCGCAACGGCGCCGCGCTATGTCACGGGCTGGGCCTCGACGACCGGCTCGTTGCTCGCCGGCAGCTCGGACCACGCGACCTTCCATGGCGCCGGCTTCCCCGCGGCGTTCTTCTTCGAGGATCTCGGCCAGTACTTCACGCAGATCCACACGCCCTCGGACGCGTTCCCGATCTCCACGAACGACTTCGACCTCGCCCAGATGATCGTCAAGGGCGTGGTCGCCTGCGGCGTGACCCTCGCAGAGCCGCTCGACATGACGATCACCCACGCGCCGCTCCCGAGCACGACCGATGCGACCGGTCCCTTCGTGGTGAGCGCGACCATCAGCGCCAGCGGCGGCGCGAGCGTCGCGTCCGCGACCGTTCACTACACCGGCGACCTCGGGCAGACCTGGCAGTCTAGGCCCATGACGGCGAGCGGCAGCTCGTGGAGCGCATCGATCCCGACCTTCGGCTCGCCGCGCGAGGTTTGGTACTGGATCGAGGCCCTCGACTCCGCGGGCAATGTCGAAGTCGCGCCCGAGGGCGTCGATTCCGGCACTCCGCCGTGGAAGTTCTTCGTCGGCACGCGCACCGTGTTCTACGCGAGCGACTTCGAGGGCACCACGACCGGCGGCTGGGGCACGGGCAGCTACAGCGGCGCCAACGACTGGCAGTGGTCGAGCCCCGTGGGCGAGTCCGGCGACCCGCCGTTGGCGTTCAGCGGCGCGAAGTGTTGGGGCAATGACCTCGGCACCCAGAGCACATGGTTCGGCGACTACAACAACGGCTCGCACTGCTGGTTGCGCTCGCCGGTGATCAACTGCTCGAGCGCGACGAATGTGCGCCTGCAGTTCCGCCGCTGGCTCACCATCGAGTCGGCCCTGCACGACAAGGCGCGCGTCAAGGTCAACGGCACGGTCGTGTGGATGAACCCGACGACGGGCGACTTCATCGACACCGAGTGGGTTCCGATGGACCTCGACATCACGGCGCTCGCCGCCGGAAATCCCTCGGTGCAGCTCGAATTCACGCTGCAAAGCGACGCGGGCATCGTGTTCGGCGGCTGGAACATCGACGATGTGCAGCTCGTGCAGGTCGGTCCCGGCACATTCAACTGCCCGGCGCCGGTCGCCTACTGCACGGCGAAGGTGAACAGCCAAGGCTGCACTCCCGCCGTCGGCTCCTCCGGAACGCCGAGCCTCACGAACCTCGCGCCGTTCACGGTCAGTGCGACGCAGATCATCAACCAGCGCAACGGCCTGCTGTTCTACGGTCTGGCCCCGGCTGCGAGCGCCTTCTTCGGCGGCACGAAGTGCGCCGCCTCGCCGCTCAAGCGCATCGTGCTCCCGAGCTCGGGCGGCAATGTCGGCGCCGACGACTGCAGCGGCACCTTCGCCTTCGACTTCAACACGCACCTGCGCTCGGGGCTCGACCCGGCGCTCGCGATCGGAGTCGATGTCTACGCGCAGTTCTGGTACCGCGACTCGGCCTCGCTCGGCGGCGTCGGCATGTCCAACGCCCTGCAGTTCCGCGCCTGCCCCTGAGACGCGCGCGTCTGCGCCGGGGACCGTCACAGGCTTTCCGCTAGCGACGCAGGCTTGCTCGCACGAGGGGCTCGAGTGCGTCGGCCCACTGGCCGTAGGCCGCGGGCGAGAGGTGCAGGTGATCGGGCATGTCCAAGGTCGAGATCGAGCCGTCGGCCCGGACCCAGCGATCGCCGAGCGCGAGGACCTCGCAACCGAGCTCCGCGGCGCGCGCACGCAGCGCTTGGTTCAATTGCGCGAGCTCGCCGCGCATCGGATTGAAGCGTTCCCCGCGCGGGAAGACTTCGAGCACCAGCATCCGCGCCGACGGCGCTTGCTGGCGCAGCGTCTCGATCACGCGCCGCACTCCGGCCAGCGTCTCCTCGCCCGTGTGCGTCCCGTGGCCGAGGTTGTTCGTGCCGATCAGGAGCACGATCACCTTGGGCTGCAGTCGTCCGAGCGGCGCCTGCTCCAACCGCCACAGCACATTCTCCGTGCGGTCGCCGCTGACGCCGAGGTTGAGAGCTCCCATGGGAGCGAATGCGCGCGCCCAGTGCTCCGCGCCACCATCCTCCCAGCCCTGCGTGATCGAGTCGCCGACGAAGATCACGCTGGCCTGCGCGCTCTCCCGCGCACGCCGGACGCACTCGGCCTGTCGCTCGAGAATCCAAGGGTCCGTACGCGTCGCGGGAACGATGGCGGTGTTCGCGCGCGACTCCCCGTCCACGGACGGAGTCGGCGAGGCCGGTGCAGTCTCACTCGGCCGGGTGCAGGAAGCGAGCAGCAGGAGCGCAGCAGCGATCGTCGGCAACTTCATGCACCCAAGCTACGCCGCGGCGCTCACCGGCGCCATTTCAGTGGCGTGTCGTCGGGGCCAGCTCACCCGCGCGTATCGGGATGCGCAGTCGATTCTGGGGAGGAGGGAGCGGGCATGTCGCGAACGCCGTGAACGAACACGGCGGGTTCGTTGCACGGTTGAAGTCGAGGGTCGTGACGCCGTCGACGGGTGCCGGAAGATCGAGAAACCTGCCGGCTGCGTACGTCTCGCTCCCGTTGGTCGCATCGCCGAACACCACGAACAGTCGCCCGTCGGAACCCGCGGTCGCCGCGAAGCGCACGCGCGTACCGTCGAGCTCGAACTCGAGTTCCGCAGCGAGTGCCTGCTCTTCTAGAAAGCCCGTGACGTTCGTGATGGCAAGCCGAGCGCCCGGCTCCGCCTGCACGACCTCTGCTCGAACAACGAGGTCTGGGTCGTACGGAAACAGCTGCAGTCCAAGGAAGCGCGTCCGCACGGGGCTCTCATTGTCGCGCACGCGCAGCGCGAGTCGGGCATTGCGCCGCACGAGCGTGAACGACACGCTGCCACTGCGAATCACGGACGGAGCGCCCATGTCATCCGCCGCAAGTCGCTCCTCGGTCTCGAGACCCTCGTAGCGAAACCACACCTCGTCGCCGTCGACTCGCAGCGTCCCGACGAGCGCGTCCGCGCAATTGGGGTAGCTGTAGGTCGCACTCTCCGCGCTTCCGAGCGTAACGGCTCCATCCTCGATGAAGTCGAGGCCGACCAATGTCAGCCATCCATCCTCCTCGCGCAGCTTGTCGATGCGCTCCGCATGCCATGCCTTTCGCGCCGCAACCACATCCGACTGCTCGGGAACCGTCGCACATGAAGCTGAAGCCAGAGTCATCGCGAGCCAGACTGCCTTTCGCATGAGGTGCGAAGGATAGCGACTGGCCCCGCCCTAAGGTCCCCGGCGCCACAGCGAACGCTCGATGCGCTCCCGCCGTGGGCTCGCTTCCACGAGCACCAAACGTGAGGCCAGTCGATCCCGCTCGGCCCATGCGTAGCCGGACTCGCGATGAACGAGGTGGATGCGAGCGGAAGGCGACACGGTGTATTCGAGTCGCGTCTCGAGCTGCTTCCATGTCTGCACCGTCGCGAGGATGTCGGGGCGCTCGCGCAAGTAGTGTCGCAGGGGAGCAAGTTCGAACAGTTCCTCCAAGCCTGTGATCGAGATCACGACATCGCCCGGGCGCCACTCGCATGCGACTTCCGCGCATGCCGTCGCATAGTCCTCGCGCAGGTTGCGTTGGCGCAGGAGCATGGAGTGCGCGAACAGCGCGAAGGCGAGCAGCCCGCCGACGACTGGCGTGGTCCAAGCGCGCCGCGAAGAGAGCCCGCATGCAGCGGCCAGCGCAGCACCCGGAGTCGCGGCGATCAGGTAGCGCGTCTGGAAGCCGCCGCCGACCGTGGCCTGCGTGAACAATGTGAA
>VGYZ01000019.1 GCA_016872795.1 Planctomycetota bacterium | reverse complement strand
TTCGTTGCCGCTGCCGACAGGATTCTGGTAGCCCGTCGCGCCGATGGCGATGTCGGGGCGCCCGTCGTTGTTGATGTCGTCGATGAGTCCGACCGCGCTGCCGTAGTTCAGGTTGGCGCTCGGCCCATTCCAGTTGATCGGGGCGACGGGCGAACCCGTGAAGAGGATCTTGCCGTCGATCAAGAGCACGCACCCGGAGTTGGTGCCGTTCAGGTCCGTGCCCGGCGCGCCCGCGAAGACATCCGAGAAGCCGTCGAGATTGAAGTCGAGTCCAGCGCTCAGGCTGATGCCCAAGTTCGCGCCCGCGCAGGCGCCCTGAAAGTTACCGACCTCCGCGTAGCTCTGGCCGCTGGAGAGCGAGACCTGCCCGGTGGAGACGGCTCCGCCGAAGCCCGGATAGGAGGGGGCGCCCGCGACACAGTCGGCGGCGGAGGTTGCAGCGTAGGTTGCCGGCGACGGTGTAGCCGAGCCACGCGTTGGCCGCGATGCTCGTGTGGGTCCAGAGCGCGAGCGGCGACGGGTTGTTGTAGAGCGCGTTGCCGCTCACGACATACACATGATCGCAGTTGGCGAGCGTCTACCTGCCACCGCAGGGAGCGCCAACGATCACCTCGCGCGCGCCGTCGGCGTTGCGGTCGTCGTGGGCGGACACGGCCCAGCCGAACAGGTCTCCGGCCGCGTCGCCGAGGCGCACGCGGTGCAGCGTGGGCGTGCCCGTGTTGCTGCGCACCACGCACACCGCGCCGCAGTCCGTGCCGGGGAGGCCGTCTTGGTACGGAGCTCCGACCACGACTTCGGGCCGGTTGTCTCCGTCGCGATCGTTAAGCAGTGCCAGCGAGCGTCCGAAGTTGGCGTCGCTGGAGAGCTGCGTCGAGGTCGGCGCGAGGCTCCACAGCACAACCGCCGTCGTGCTTCCGAGCGAGGCGCCGGACAAGCACACGATGCGACCGCGACCAGCGTTGAACCCGGGCTCGCCGACGAGCACGTCGTCGAATCCGTCGCCGTTCCAGTCGGGGCACGCCAGCATCGACGTGCCGGCGCGCGCCTGTGCGCCTCCTGCATGGGACGCCATCAGCGTTTGGGCCGAGGCGTAGTTCGCGACGAGGGGTAGGAGCAGGACGAGGGCGCGTTGGTGGAGCATGGTGGGGAGCCGCGGCGGACCGCAGGCTGTCCTGCCTCGATCCGCCACTTTGGTGACATGTTACGCTGCCGGAGCGAATTGGGGGGAGTTTCCGGGGCGGTCCCCGGCTTTCAGGCCCCGAATACGAGCTGGAAGAGGCGGCGGAGCGAGGCGTCGGCGGAGAGGCTCCCGAGCTCGTGGCTCGCGAGCCAGCGCAGGGCGTGGGACTCGTCGGAGAGCACCTCGATGGCACCGGGCGGGGCGATCACGAGGAAGCGCGTGTCGTAGTGGAAGTGCTCGGGCTCCGCGCCGCGCGCGGGGATCGCGTGGATGTCGAGGTCGATCGGCACAGGCAGCACCGCGAGGTCGGGGATGCCGCTCTCCTCGGTCGCCTCGCGCAGCGCGACACGCGCGAGGTTCGCGTCGCCGTCGCAGTGGCCGCCAAGCTGCAGCCAGCGGCCGAGCTTCTTGTGGTGCGTGAGCAGCGCGCGCTCGAAGCGCGCGTCGACGACGAGCGCGCTCGCGGTGAGATGTCCTTCGAGCAGCGTGCGGCGGTGCGCGTCGTGCGGGTGCCGCTCGATCAGAGCGAGCATGCGTCGCTGGAAGTCTTCTTGCGTCGCGTCCGCCGGCTCATAGTGGTCAAGCAGGTGGAATGCGCGCGCGAGGTCCTCGGTCGGCGCGAGCCAAGGATCGCCCAGCCGCGCCGCCGTCGAGAGGTCGAACGGATGCTCCGCCACAGTCGCGACTCGCGTGCGCGACCTCAGTCGCGCAGGAGCTGGGCGTACTTGCCGGCGCGCGACTTGGGACGCAGTCCGCGACGCTTGCGCTCGGCCTCGCGCCACTCGTGGTAGGCCTCGAAGTCGCCGGCGAAGAAGTTGACCTCCGGTCCCTTGCCTTCCTCGACTTCACCTTCGAAGGCGAGAATGTGCGTGGCGACGCGGTTGAGGAAGTAGCGGTCGTGGCTGACCACGATGGCGGAGCCCGGGTACTCGCTGATCGCCTCTTCGAGCACGCGCAGCGTCTCGAGGTCGAGGTCGTTGGTCGGTTCGTCCATCAGGATGACATTGGCCGGCTCGCGCAGCATCTTCGCGAGCAGCACGCGGTTGCGCATGCCGCCCGAGCACTCGCCCAAGAGCTTCTGCTGGTCCTCGCCCTTGAAGTTGAAGCGCGCGACATAGGCGCGGCCGTCGAGGATCTTGCCGCCGTAGGGGATCTGCGGGTTGCCCTCGGTGATGTTGTCGTAGACCGACTTCTGGTCGTCGAGGATCGCGCGCGACTGATCGAGGTAGCGCAGCATGACCGTCGAGCCGATCTCGACCTTGCCGCTGTCGGGCTGCTCCTTGCCCATGATGATCTTGAGCATGGTCGACTTGCCGACGCCGTTTGCGCCGACGACGCCGAGGATCGAGCCCGGCGGCATCTCGAAGGAGAGCTTGTTCAAGAGCACGCGGCTGCCGAACCTCTTCGAGACATCCTTGAAGTGGATCACCTTGTCGCCCAGCCGCGGGCCGGGCGGAATGCGCAGCTCGACGGCCTCGATCGCGTCTTCCGCGCGCTCGGTCATGAGTTGCTTGTAGCGCTCCTCGCGCCACTTGGCGCGCTTGCGGCGCGCGGCGGGCGACTGACCGAGCCACTCGCGCTCCCTGGCGAGCAGCTTCTCGCGCTGCTCGTTCTTCGACGCGCGCTCCTGCAGGATCTTCTGCTTCGCGCCGAGGTAGTCGGAGTAGTTGCCCTTGTACGGCATCGCGCGGCCGCGCTCGACCTCGAGCATCCAGCCGACCACATTGTCGAGGAAGTAGCGGTCGTGAGTGATGAGGATCACCGTGCCCTGATACTCCTTCAGGTGCTGCTCGAGCCACTCGACCGAGTCCGCGTCGAGGTGGTTGGTGGGCTCGTCGAGCAGCAGCATGTCGGGGTGCGCGAGCAGGAGCTTGCACAGCGCCACGCGGCGGCGCTCGCCACCGGAGAGCTTCTTCACATCCGCGTCCATCGGCGGCAGGTCGAGGGCCGTGGCGGCCTGCTCGAGACGGTTCTCGAGGTTCCACACATCCTTGTGGTCCATCTCCTCCTGCAGCTTGGCGAACAGCTCTTCCTTGCCGTCCATGTCGGCGCACACCTCGTTGTAGCGCGCCTCGAGGTCGTGCAATTCCCTCACTGCGGCCTTGAGGTTGCCCGCGACATCCGTCGTGTCGTCGAGCGGCGGCTCCTGGCTCAGGTAGCCGATCGAGTAGTCGCCGACCTTCTGGGCGACGCCTTCGAACTGCCGGTCCTCGCCGGCCATGATGCGCAGCAGCGTCGACTTGCCGGCGCCGTTGGGGCCGATCAGTCCGATCTTGGCCCCGTCGAGGAAGGACAGGGTGATGCCCTTGAGCACTTCGACCTGCCCGTAGTACTTCTTCAGATCCTGAAGCTGGAAGATGATCTTGTCGCCCATGGGGGCAAAGAGGATAGCGAACCGCGTGCCGCTCGGCACGCGCTCGAGCACCTGCCTACGGCGCCGGGACGCGGTAGATCTCGACCGCGGGCCCGACCGCGTCGGCCGCGAGCACACGCCAGATGACATCCGGCGCGGTGTCCATGGGTTGAAAGTCGATTCCGACCGAGCGCCACGGGCCCTCCGCGTGGGGCGCGCGGCGCCAGAGCAGAGTTCCGCGGCGCGCAACCGCGTCGTGGAAGACCTGTTCGGAGGGGTGGCCTGCGAGCTTGCCCGCGTTCATCACATAGATCCCCGGGCCGAGCGCGTCGAGGAACTCGTCCGGCCGCTCGGCGATCGAGTCCGCCGTGCGGAAGCCGAGCTCCGTCGAGGCGCCGAAGTAGCGCACATCCCAGTGCGGCGGAGGCGGCGGATTCTCGCGGCGGTGCGCCTGGTACTTGGCCCAGCGCGAGTACGCGATGCGGCGCTGGCCGCGCTTGTTGAACAGGCTCTCTTCAGTACGCGCGACGAGCAACTCGAGCGTCGGCGCGACCATGAGAGTCGTGGTCGCGGGGTCGAAGTTCGCGGCGAGGTACGCACTCGCCTGCTCCATGGCGTCGTCGCGTGCGCGCAGCCAAGAGAGCTTGCCGCACGCCACCACTTGCAGGAACAGCGCGGCGCAGGCGAGCGCGACCGCGCCGTGGCGCAGGGCGCGCGGCAGGGCGGGCGAGCTCGACACGCGCTCGAGCCCCCAAGCCGCGAACACCGCCGCGTAGGGCACGAGCGAAATCAGGAAGCGATCAAATGTGTCATGGAAGCTCGCGAGCACGAGAGAGTAGGGCACGACGTAGGCGAGCACGGCGAGTGCGGCGCGCGAGAGCGGCTCGTGCGCGCCCGCGAGTCGCGCGCGCCCCAGCCACGCAAGCAGCGCGAGCAGCAGCAGCGCGAGCAGGCCGGGCTCGTAGTTGACGAGCGTGAGGAACATCGTACGCGCGCCGCCGAAGTCGAACTGCTCGTAGTCGACGACATGGCGACCGAATGTGACGCCGGCCTCGCTCGACTCGAGCTTCGCGGCTTCCACCCCGCCTGAGTCGGCGAAGAAGAACGGATAGAACAGGCGCACGCCGAGCAAGACGAGCGCCACGGGCACGAGGAGCTTCCAGTGATCGCGCGCGCGCCGCTCGCCGTCGCGCAGGAAGTGCGCAGCGAGGCTCGCGAGCAACACGGCCGCGCCGTTGTGCAGCACGCCGAGCCCAAGTGCGGCCGCGATCCCGGCCAGCGTGTAGTTCGCCAGCGTCGGCCGCTCGCGCAGGCGCAGCGCCGCGACGACCGCGAGCAGCATGAACGGCGCCGCTGCTGCGTGGGGGCGGGCCTGTTGGCTGAAGTAATGAGTCAGCAGGCTCGCGGCGCACAGGGCGCTGGCGAAGAGTGCCCAGCGCGGGGAGACGAAGCGTCGCGCGAGCAAGTAGGCGAGTGGAATCGCCAGGCACGAGAGCAGCGCGACGAACATGCGCGTCTCGGTGAAGAGCGACTTGCACACCGCGAGGTGCTGCTCGAGCGTCGCGGGCTCGGCTTCCACGGAGACGAGCTGCGGCATCGCGCGCAGCAAGTAGGGGAGCACATACGGGTAGGCGTCGTCGTAGCCAGACTCCTCGTCGGCGTTGCCCGTGCGCTCGTGGCGCAAGTGCTGCACGAGCTGCGAGTCCTGCTCGGTCCACTGCGGCTCGAGGAAGTCGACGCCCACGAGCCGCGTCGCCGCCGTGACGAGCACGAGCGCGAGGAGTGCGAGTGGCGCGAGGAAGGCACAGCGCATGTCTCGACCCACTTTGGAGGTCGCACGGGCCCTGCGCAAGGCCGAGCCTTCGCCTGGCGCGACCGGCGCTGCTATCCTCTTTCGCCGCGCGAGTCGCGCGCGCCACAACCACCAAGCCATGACGACGAACTTCCTCAAGGAACTGGGCATCGAAGGGACCAACTCCGGCGCATACGACGGCCGCTGGATCGAGTGCTCGGGCGCGATGCTGGAGAGCCGCAATCCAGCCACGGGCGAGGTGATTGCACGCGTGAAGCAGGCCTCGCGGGTCGAGTACGACCGTTGCCTCGCCGCGGCCCATGAGGCGTTCTTGCGCTTGCGTGCGGTCCCCGCTCCCAAGCGCGGCGAGCTCGTGCGCAGGATGGGCGAGGCGATCCGCGCCAAGAAGGACCCGCTCGGTCGCCTGATCTCGCTCGAGATGGGCAAGATCTTGCAGGAAGGCTGGGGCGAGGTGCAGGAGGCGATCGACATGGCGGAGTTCGCCGTGGGACAGTCGCGCATGCTCTACGGCCTCTCGATGCACTCCGAGCGCCCGGGGCACTCGATGCGCGAGCAGTGGCACCCGCTCGGCGTGTGCGGAATCATCACCGCGTTCAACTTCCCCATGGCCGTGTGGTCGTGGAACTCGATGCTCGCCTACATTTGTGGCGACGCCTGCATCTGGAAGCCTTCGCAGCACGCGCCGTTGTGCGCGATCGGCCTCACGAATGTGATCCGTCCTGTGCTCGAAGCCGAGGGCTTCGGCGCGCTGGCCGCGCTCGTGATCGGTCCGTCGTCCGAAGTCGGCGCCCCGATGCTGGAAGACGCGCGCGTGCAGCTCGTCAGCTTCACGGGCTCGACCGCCGTGGGCCGCAAGGTGGCTGGTCAAGTCGCCCAGCGCTTCGGTCGCACGATTCTCGAGCTCGGCGGCAACAATGCGCTCGCGATTCTCGACGACGCGGACCTCGATCTCGCGTTGCCCGCCGTGCTGTTTGGCGCGGTCGGTACCGCTGGCCAGCGCTGCACGACGACGCGGCGCTTGCTCGTGCACGAGAAGATCGCCGACGAGGTCGAGCGTCGTCTCGTGCGCGCCTACGGTGGTATTCGCATCGGCGATCCGTGTGCGGACGGCACGCTGTGTGGCCCGTTGGTGAATCCAGAGGCCGTAGCGGACATGCAGAACGCGCTCGCCAAGGTGAAAGCGCTCGGCGGCACCGTGCTGTACGGCGGCGAGAAGCTCACGCTCGCTGGCAATCTCGCCGGCGGCAACTTCGTGCGGCCCGCGATCGTTCGCGCCGAAAACGAGTGGCCGATCGTGCAGGAGGAAACCTTCGCGCCGATCCTCTACATCATCCGCGTCAAGGATCTCGACGACGCGATCGCGAAGAACAACGGCGTTCCGCAGGGGCTGTCGTCGGCGGTCTTCACGCGCGATGTGCGCTCGGCCGAGCGCTGGATCGCGGCGACGGGCTCCGACTGCGGCATCGCCAATGTGAACATCGGGACGAGCGGGGCCGAGATCGGCGGCGCGTTCGGTGGCGAGAAGGAGACCGGCGGCGGCCGCGAAGCCGGCAGCGATTCTTGGAAGGCTTACATGCGCCGCCAGACCAACACGGTCAACTACTCCGACAAGCTGCCGTTGGCGCAGGGCATCCAGTTCGGCTGAGAGCGCGAGGAACGACAAGGGCGCGGGGCGGCGAGTCGTGTGACTCGCCGCCCCGCGCTCGTCTTGCAACTGCTTCGAGCTACTGCAGCACGCTCATGAGAGCGGCCTTGTTCTCGAGGTTGTTGTAGCCCTGACCCTTGAGGGCCGTGAGCAGGTTCGCCGAGCCGCCCGCCTGCGCCTGCGCGGCGCGGGTCAGAAAGGTCGTGTCGCCCGTGAGCATGTAGCCGTAGGCGTAGGAGGACGGGGTCTGGTAGTTGTCGTTTCCATTGCCGGCACCGCCTGCGGGGATCGACCCGCAGTAAGGCTGCTGCATGGTGTTGAGCGGCGCGACCGCGAGGTGCGACCACGGGCCCGTACCGTTCCACGCCATCGGTCCGATCATGGCCGAGGTCGACTTCACGATCACATTCTCTAGGCTCGCGACGCGCGTCGGATCGACATCGCGGAGCACGCTCTCCTTGAGGCCCCAGAGCATGTTTTCGGTGATGGCCTGCTCGATCGACTGGCGACCCTGCCACTGACCGGCGAGCATCTTCGCGTTGGCCCACGATTGGATGAAGCCGTTGCAGGACGACTGGCCATTGGCGATCACGTCCGCCGCGGTGGCGAACCACGGGCGATAGCGCGCGCGGAAGGCCGAGTCCGAGATCGAGTAGGCGCAGATCGCGCTCACGAGGCCCCAGGACTCGCCGCGGCCGAACGAGAAGCCGCGGTGCGGGCGGTTGGCGACCTGCGTCATTTTTGCGCGCAGCGTGGAGGGGATCGAGTAACCGCTCGAGTTGTTGAAGTGCTCGCTGAAGGACATGCGGAAGCACTCCGCGGCCATGCGCAGGTCATCCTTGGCGATCGAATCGTTGCCGAGCCAGGTCAACACCATCGGCGAGCGCAGGAAGCGGATGTAGTGCTGGAAGTCGATCGGCGAGCTCGTGACGATGTCCGTCTCGTAGGCCGGCTTGAGGTTGTTCGCGACCACATGGTTGCGCTGGTATGCGGGCGAGATGTTCATGCCGAACGGGTCGTTCGAGTTGTTCGTCAGCCGCTGGAAGTAGTTCATCGGCGTGTAGGTGAGCGTCGAGGTCTGAAGGATCCACTGCTCGACGCGCGTCTGTTCTCCATCCGAGTTCATCAGCAGCTGCGGCTGACGCTCGCTGTACATGCGGTGAGAGAACTCGTAGCTGCGGTAGCCCTCGCGAGAACTCGCCGAGGCGGTCTTGAAGCCGTCGTAGAACCAGATCTCCGAGCCGCTCGTCATGCCGCCGTACTGCACGCCGTAGATGTGCGCCCAGCCGAAGTTGGGGAAGCTCCACGGATAGCCGCCGGTGGCCGTGCCGTTCTGCAGGTGTCCGCGGATGGTGTTGTGGTAGCCGACGATGTTGCCTTGGATCGAGTTCTGCCCCAAGTGTGAGAGGTCCGGCAGCGGCAGGCGCTGCGGGAAGTAGCGCGCCGTCTGCGGGTTCCACCACGACCAGAGCACGGCGCCCGCAGGTGAGCTGCCCTTCACGCAGAAGCCGACAGACTCCTTTTCGAGCGAAGCGATCGCGCTGGCGACCCCGGTGGGCCGGGCGAGCGCGAGGCGGCGGTGGAACATGGCCTGCGCCGGCATCACATGCATCGTGCCGTCGGCCATGGGCTTGATCAGCTCGAGGCGGGTCACATTGCCGACGGTCTGCGGCGTACCTTGGTAGGGGTCCGAGATGTCGGAGAGGATCGACCAGCCGGCCGGGACCTGCAGCTCGAGCGAGCGGAAGTACACCAAGCCGAGCGGGTCGTCGTCGGTGAAGCCGGTCGTCTTGTTGGCGCCGCTCGCGCCGTTGTTCACGCGCAGGTCGAGCGACAGGAAGTCCTCGCCCGACCACACGGTGGTGTAGGCGTGCACGCCGAAGAAGTGCGCCAGCGCGCCCGCCGGGGCGCCGAGTGCCGCGCCCACGGGCTTCATCACGCCGTAGGTGCGCGTCTCGACCGCGGCCGGACCGCGGCGCATGGACTTGACCGAGTTCGCCACGGGCGCCGAGCGCACGCCATCGAGCGGATAGAAGCGATACTCGTTGCCGAACACATCCTTGGCGACCAGCGAGACACAATCGCGCGTGGCGAGCAGGTTGAGCACCTCGGCCTTGGTGGTCAGCTTGGTGTCGGCGTGCGGATGGTCCACCACGTCGTAGCGCACCTTGGTGTCGGCGGCGACGCCCACGGGCCGACGCACGCGAGCGAGCACCTCCACGACATCCGCGCCATCCGCGTCATTGGGATAGCGCGAGACGATCTCCATCTGCGTGGGTGCCACGAAGCCATCGATGTCACGGATCGAGAGCGGGATCATTCCGTCCGCGCGCGGGAATGTCCCCTTGGGAACCGGGACGGTGCCGCGCACGACATAGCTCGAGGGCGATGGCACCGTGAGCTGCAGCGTCGCGACGATCGCACCGCCGGTCTGCGCACCTGCCGTGGCTCCCGAGATCGACATCTGCGGGTCGTCGCCGGCCGTCGGTGCCGCCGAGCCACCCGCTCCAGAAGAGCACGCGGACGCCAGAGCCAGTGCGAGAGCCGCCAGGCCGTGGTGCCACGAGCGAGCGCTCATCGTTCGCTCCGTGACGGTGGTATTCGAATTCCCCTGAACAACGCGCGCATGCGCCATGATCGCTTCTCCCGAGGGCTCAGGACCCTCATGTGCAATGGCCACCCCTATGGGCGTGGCCGTCTTCTTCCCGAGATCCTTGTCGGGCGGGAGGACGCGGACACTCGAACACAGCGCTCCAAATTTCAGTTGAAAACGCGCGCGGCGAGAGGTGTCCCGCCCGGGGCTGGAAGGAAGTTCTCGGTGCGCCTTCGAGGTCAGCGCCCCACGCGGGCGTCGCCCAGACGCGTGGCATGCACGCGTCCGGAGCTCGCATCGGGGCACCACGGACCGAGGTCCGCGTCCATGTGCAGCAGCAGCGCGGTGGCGGAGTCGCTCTCGAAGCGTCGCAGCGGCTCGAACGGAGTCGCCGCGCTGTAGCGAGCCACCGTGGAGACCCGCACCTCGTCGATCTCGCCGGGGAAGCACGAGTTCGGGCTGCCGTCCTTGCTGACATCGGCTCCGACGAGCAGCGCCAGCTCGAGGATGCGCCGCGCACCTTTCCCGGCGCGCGAAGCGACCAGCGCGCCATCGACGAATAGCTGCACCTGCGCGCCGTCGAACTGGCCTGCGACATGGTGCCAGCGTCCGGCCTCGAGCAAGGTCTTCTCCGAGCGCGCCGACACATAGTCGTTGCCGAGGAACACCGTGAACGACGGCCGGCCCTCGTCGACGAACAGGCCGAACTCGCCTTGCTCGGTCTTGTTGACGAAGCCCTGACGCGGCCGGAACTCGCGTGCGCGCAGCCAACCTTCGACGGTGAGCGGCCCATCGCTCAAGGCCAGCGTTGCGTGCGGCACGCTGAGCGCGTCGCCGTCTCCATCGAGCGCGAGCACATGCTCGACATCCGGCCGCGAAGGCAGCGGCAGCGAGCGCAGGTCGAGCGGCAGCTCTGCGTCGCGCAAGGGCAGCTCGACGCGCGCATCCGCACCGAGCCAGTCGCCGCGCACCTCGAGCCGCGGCATGCGCAGCGCGCCATCGAGCGCGGCAGCGGGGCGCGCTACGCGCAATGTGAACTCCCGCGAGCCACCGGCTTCGATCTTCGCGTGCAGGTGACTGGGCTCGAAACTCCAGCGCGCGTCCTCGCTGTGCGGCACCAAGTCGATGTCCACGGCCCTGCGCGCAGGATTGCGCAGCGTCACGCGCGCCTCGCCGTCGACTCCGAGATCGTTGCGGAATACGAGCGGCGTCAGCGCGAGCGGCTGCAGCCCGCGCGCGGCGGCTGCGGCGTCGTCGCTCATCTCGCCCGTGATCGAGCGCGCGTCGATCGCGGCACCCACGGGCAGCGCTGCGACGGCGATGCCGCCGTTGCGCACGGTGACGAGGTGGTATTGGTGCAAGTACCCCGCCTTCGGAACGAGCGCGGACTGGTCGCCGCCGACGGTCGCGAGCGTGAAGTACTCGATCCCATCGCGCGCTCCGTCGTAGCGCATGCGATGGATGTGGCCCGCGAAGACCGCCGTCACATTCCCGGCGGCGGCGAGCCTCGAGTGCACATTCTGCCAGTCGTCGCCGTAGTTTTTTCCGAGCCACCGCGGATGGTGCAGGAACACGAACACATGCTCAGCGTCTTTCGCGCGCGCGAGCGCATCGTCGAGAAAAGCGAGCTGCTCCGCACTCATGCGCTGGCACTCGGGCTTGTTGAAATTGCGCTCGCCGGTCTGCGGATTCGCCTCGTCGGAGTGGAGCGCGATGAACCACGCGCTCTTGTGCCGGAAGGCGTACCACAGCGGTCCGAAGTGCGCCTCGTAGTCGGCTTCGTGTTCCTCGCTCGGCCGTGCGCCCTTGCCGCGCCAGTAGATGTCGTGGTTGCCGACCACCGGAAACCACGGGGCTTCGAGGCGGTTCATGATCCCCGAGTACTCGTCCGCCTGTTTCTGCCACGCCGGCTGGTCGTTGTAGCCCTGCACGAGATCGCCGACGGTCATCACGAGATCCGGTCGGATCACATTGGTCTCGTCGACGGCTTGAGCGAGCACCTTCACGCCGTCCGCCGGGCCGCCGGTGCGGTCGCCGAAGATCACGAAGCTGAACGCGTCCTGCTCGTCGGGCAGGGGCAAGGTCACCTTGCTCGTGCGGCTCGTCACGAAGCGCCGCGCGCGCGCTCGAGCGGCGTCGTCGTCGCCCGCGAGCCAGGCCGCGGAGAGAGGTACGACGAACAGGGCGATGCGGAGGGCGCGGTGAAGCATGGTCGTGAGCTCTCAGAGCGGAAGGAGTGTCGCTGGGGACTCGTCGCACCAGCGGATCGACATGCGCGAGCCGTCGAACCAGAAGTAGGCGTCCTGACCGAACGCGAGTGCGAGCTCGATCGCGGTCTCGTCGCAGATGTCGCAGACAAGGCTCGGCTCGCGGTGGTTGCGATCCGGCGATCCCGCAAGCACATCGACCGTACGCACGCCGCGCGCGCGAAGCGCCGCGCGCAGTCGCTCGGTCGCCGCGCGGCCAGCCTGCACGAAGTGCGGCTCGCCGAGCGGCGGCCACGCGCTCAGGATCGCGAAGGAGGCAGTGAAGCCCGCGGCTTGAAACGCAGCGCGCTCGCGTTCGCCGATCGGGCGGCGCAGGTCGATCCAGTACTCGTCGAGCAGCTCGAGCACCGTGGACGCATAGGTCGACTCGCGGCGGTCCATGGCATGGTATCCGACACCAACGCGCGCGGGCGCGCAAGCGCGCTGAAGCGTACACCAGAGCGCATGCACGCTTCGCGCCTCGGACCGGATCGCCGCGAGCTGTTCGCCTGGCTCGGCGCCAGCGCGGGCTGGATGGCGTTGACCTCGGGCTGCACATCGCGTTCCGCTTCGCTGCGCTAGTCCTTCGTCGGCGCGGGTGGCGTTCCTTCGTGGACGAGTGTTCCGCTGCCGCTGCCAGTTGGGTCCGATGGCGGCGACGCAGCGAGTGACGCACAGCGGCTCGCGCGCTTCGAGGTGCGCGATGAGCTCGTCGTTCGGCCGGAGTTCGGGTGGGAGCTGCTCGCGATGTACGGGGGCGCTTCGCCCCGCGGGCAGCGAGCTTGCGTTCGGCTTCAACAACGATTTTCTCGGTCTTGTGCCGCTCGCTGGTTCCGAGAGCGAGGCGCTGCTCGTGGTCAGCCACGAGTCCGTCTCGCCCCGGCCGTGGCTGGCAGCATTGCGCGAGAGTCTCGGCGCCGATGCGCCGCGCCTCGAGGTTGCGCGCGACGAGAACGGAGCCCTGCGGGCCTCGCTCGACGGTCAGGCATGGAGTGGCAAGAAGCTCGAGCGGGCCGCTGCGGCCCGCGATTCGCGCCTGCTCGCGCAGTTGCGATCCCTGTCCGAGCGCGCGCCCGGTGACATGGGCATCAGCGTGCTCCATGTCCGTCGCTCCGCCGACGGGCGCTGGGGCGTGGTGCGCGGCTCGAACTTGCACAAGCGCTTGCGCGGCGACGCGGCGCGGTTCGCGACGCACTCGAATTGCTCGGGTTGCGTGAGGATGTGGGGGGCGGTGCTGTCGGGAGAAGAGAACTACCAAGACTACGCACCCGAGTTCGTCGATGCGGCCGGTGAGCCACTCGCGCGCGACATGGCGTTCGAGCTCATCGGCATCGATCCGCGCCTGCCCGAGCCGTTCGAGATCAACGGCTTCGGTTCGTTCCTCGCGGAGGCCCAGGACGGGCGCGACTTCGGCTGGGTGGTGCACGCCGATCCGTTGTCGGGCGGGCTGCGCAAGCTCGGCCGCATGCGGCATGAGAATGTCGCGCTGCGCGTCGAGGTCGGAGCGCCACTCGTCGCCTACACCGGCGGCGACCGGCGTGGAGGACATGTGTGGAAGTTCGTGGGTTCGCGCCTCGTGGAGCGCGTCGACGAGCTGCGCTTGCGTTGGAGTTCCTTCTGCTCGCCGGGCGAGCTCGCCGACGGAGGCGCGGGCTTGGCGAATCCCGACAACCTGTGCTTCGATGCCGATGGCAACCTGTGGGTGCTGACCGACATCTCGTCGCTGGGCCTGAATTGCGCGGTGGCGCGCGAGGGTGACAGCGCGCCGGGGCAAGACCGCTTCGCGGGCGTGTTCGGCTCCAGCGCGCTGTTCTTCGTTCCGACGCGCGGTCCGAGCGCCGGCATTTCGCAGTGTTTCGCGCTCGGCCCCGCGGAGCGCGAGCTGTGCGGCGTCACATTCAGCCCCGACGGCGAGACGCTGTGTCTCTCGGTCCAGCATCCGGGCGAGCTGCATGGCACGCGCGGTCGCCCCGGGTCCGGACTGCCGACCACCGTGGAGCGCAAGGTGCTCGTGGCCGCGCGCGACGGCACGCTCTTCGAGCAGATCCGCACGGTTCCGATCGGGAGCAACTGGCCCTCGGGGCAACTCGGCGCCGCGCCGCGGCCGGCCGTCGTCGCCATCCGCCGTCGCCCGGCTGTGCCGGAAAACGCCGTTCGCCAGAGCCCGCTGCGTCGCGCCCGGGCGCCCTGCGGATATGCTCGGGCGCGTGCTGGTACTGGCATTCGTTGCAGCCCTCGCGCAGGCCCCCGAGGCCGCTCCGCTGGAGCGGTCCGAGGTTTCGCTGTCGACGCGCGTGAACCGCGCGATCGCCAAGGGCACGGACTGGCTCAAGGCATGTCAGCTCGAGGACGGAACTTGGTCCGGATTCGAGGGGGAGCACCCCGGAGGACTGACTGCGCTGTGCACCTTCACGCTGTTGAAATCGGGCGTGCGACGCTCGGACGATTCCGTGCGCCGCGGACTCGCGCGCGTGCTCGCGACCGACTTCAAGAGCACCTACTCGACGAGCGTGAAGCTGCTGCTGCTCGATGCGCTCGGCGAGCCGCGGGCGTTTCGAGAGCACGCGGAGGCGAGCCTCGACTTCCTTGTCGAGACACAAGTGGCCGGAGAGTGGGCCTATCCATGGGGTGGGGCCGACGCCAGCAACTCGCAGTTCGCACTGCTGGGCCTGAGGGCGGCGCACCGAATGGGACTCGAGATCCCGGACGCGACGCTCGTGAACGCGGTGAAAGCGCTCTATCGCCTGCAGGACGAGAAGCACGGCGGCTTCAAGTACGAACTCAACCGACAGGCCACGGGCGGCATGACCGCGGCTTCGCTCGGCGGCCTGCGCGTGCTCGAGGAGCTCGGCGAGGGGCGCAGCTCGGTCACGGCCCTGCTCCGCAAGTTCCAGAAGCAGCACGAGCTCGCCGACGAGTTCATGGTCGAGCGCTGGCATCCGGGTCAGAACGCCTACGGGCCCCGTGCATGGACGCCGGCCTCTCAGTATCCGTACCTGTGGGCGGTCGAGCGCTGGTGCGGGCTCACGGCTCGGGCGAAGCTCGGCGAGCACGACTGGTACGAGGAGGGCGCGCGCTGGCTGGTCGACGAGCAGGGTGACGATGGCGCGTGGCTCGGCACGCAGGAAACCTGCTTTGCGCTGCTGTTCCTGCGCCGCGCGACGATTTCCGCGGGTGCGCCGGCCGGCACCACGCCGGAGGAACTCGCGAAGGAAATCGATGCGCTGCGGCCACCGCGGCCGATCGAGCCGCAGTGGGACTTGCCGCGCATCACCGACTGGCTCGTCGCCGGACCATGGCGCGGCGAGGGACAGAACGACGCGCTGCTCAAGCTGCCGTTCGATCCGGCGAAGCTCGCGCTGCGCGAAGGCGCGAAGGTGGCGAAGCGCACATGGGTCCGCCAGAGCTTCAAGCCCGACGCGTGGGTCGATCTCGACGCAGTGCTCGGTGCCGAGTGCGACCACGGTTTCGCCGCAGTCGCGACGGGACTGGTGTGGGAGCTCGATCGGCCGCTCGACGCGCTGTTGTGGCTCGAAGTCGAGGATCCTTGGAGGGTGTTCCTCGACGGCGCGCTCGTCGGGCAGAGCCAACGCGTGCAAGGTCCGGCCGACGGGCGCGTGAGCGTACCGCTGCGGCTTGCACGCGGGGATCACGCGTTGCTCGTGCTGGTGGAAGACGAGCTCGGTCCTGCATTCTTCGGTGCGCGGCTGACGGCGCCGGATGGCAAGCAGCTGGAGCGCGCGCCGCACATCGCGGCGAGTCCGGCGAAAGCGAAGACTCGCTGAACGCGACGCTGGCTCGCTTCTAGGCTCGCGAAGCAGAGCGTTCTCCCGACGACGGCGTGGGCTGAGAGCGTTCGCCGCAGTGCGTGCTCGACAAGGGATGCGCGGCTCGTGCACACTTTGGAGGCGTCTGGCGGCGGCGTTCGAGCCGGGGGAGCTCGACGCGCAGGGTCGCTGTCCGCCTTTATCGCGGGAAGGAAGCCAAGTGGATCAAGCGCAGCTGGAATCGGGTCGAGGGGTGGCCGGGCATGGGGACAGCGCGCGCTCGTGCGATGAACGCGGCGCGCTAGCTCGCCGGGCGCGCGTCGCGCTGGCTGCGTTCGCTCTCGCAGGTCTCGCGCTGGCGCAGGATCCGCTGAAGGACATCAAGGCCAAGGAGCCCGAGAAACGCGTGGCCGCGGTCGAGGCGCTCGAAGCGAGCGGGGGCGAGGGCGCGGAGAAGGCGCTCATCTCGGCCCTGCTCGACAAGGACTGGGAGGTCGTGGAGCGCGCGGCGTCGGCGCTCGGCAAGGTCGGTACGAAGGCTGCGGTGCCGCAGCTCGTGAAGACGGCCCTCGACGCGCCCGCCATGCGAATGCGGCGCGCGGCGGCGCTCTCGCTCGCCAAGATCGACGCGGCGCGCGCGACTGACGATCTCGCCAAGCAGACGGCCGGCAAGAACGCGTCGAACGCCTGGGCTGCACTCGCGATCGTCGCCTCGCAGGGCAGCGGCGCGGAGTCGGGTCCCGTCGCCAAGAACCTCAAGAAGTCCCAGAAGGCGAAGGAGGAAACCGAGCGCCTCGCGGCAGCGGGCGCGATCGGCGCCGCGTCGCTCGAGGAGATGCGCGCGCTGCTCGAGGGCTACCTCGCCGGCGAGAACGCCGAGCTCGCGTGCGCGGCGCTGGGAGCGGTCGAAGTGCGGCCCGACGCGAGCTTCCTGCCGCTCCTCGAGGCACGCCTCGTGGCAGCGGACCTGGTGGATGTTGTCGAGCGCCGGCTGGTGCGTGCTGTCGCGGCGATCGCGCGCGTCGACGCTGCAGCGGCGGAGAAGCTGCTCGAGACGCTCTCGGGCCAGCCGCCGCCGGTCGCGGTGCGCGCCATGCGGCTCGCGCGCGCGCTGGCGCCGGTCGCGGACATCAAGGCCGCGGCGGAGCGCGCGATCGAGAAGGGCCTGAGCCACGCGGATGCGGATGTGCGCGCGGCGGCGCTGCACGCGGGCGGAACTCTCGATCTCGAGCCCGTGCTGAAGAAGGCACGCGACCTCGCTCTGAAGGACAAGAACGCCCGCGTGCGCCTCGTGGCCCTGCAGGAGCTGCGCGGCTCCGTGGCGGACGATGCGGTGCTCGGCGTGTTCACGGAAGTGCTGGGATCCGCCTCCGATGCGAATGTGCGCGAGGATGCGGCTGTCGCGCTCGGCGGGAGCCGCAGCGAGCTCGCCGTGAAGGCGCTCGTGAAGGCGCTGGGTGATCGTGAGTGGCCCGTGGCCGTGTGCGCCGCCGTCTCGCTCGGCAAGACGACGCAGGAGAGCGCGGTCGAGCCCTTGATCGCGCTCTCGAAGAGCGCGGACTGGCGCCTGCGCGGAGCCGCGATCGTCGGGCTCTCGCATGTGACGAAGAGCGAGGCCTTGCCGCCGGTTCTTGCGGCGACCGCGGACAAGGAAGCGGCCGTGGCGCTGACGGCGGTGGCCTGCGCGAAGGCGCTCACCAAGCAGGACTACGGGCGTGACTCGGCGGCTTGGCTGAAGTGGTGGGGCGAGAACGGTGCGCGGCTCAAGCTGTGGACGCCCGAAGAGCTCAAGGCGCGGCGCGAGAAGTTCGGCTACGCGCTCTCGGTCGCCGAGGTCTTCAAGGATCTCGATGTGATCGTGCTCGAGAGCCGCGGCGACCAGATCCAGAGCGTGCTCGAGCGCGTCGAGACGGGCGTCGCCGCCGCTTTGGATGCCAAGGGCAAGGGCGCGCCGTCCGCGGGTGGCGTGCCTTGGCGCAAGACGGTGGCAGGCAAGCACCGCGAGGACGGTCTGCAGCCTTTCGGCGTGTATGTCTCGAATTGCACGGGCGAGGTGCTGCCCGACGACATCGAGTGCATCGCGTGGTTCGTGCGCACGGGCGGCTACTTGTTCGGCTCGTGCTGGTCGCTCGGCGAGACGATCGAGAAGGTCTATCCCGGCATGGCCAAGGCCGTGCACCTCGAGAACGAGCTCGCGACCGTCAGCGCCGAGCCGATCGCCGACGGCAGCGTGTACCTCGCGGGCGTGTTCGACGGCGGCGTCGAGCCGCACTACAACCTCGAGGGCCCGCACATGATCGAGGTGCTCGATCGCGAGCGCTGCGAGGTGCTCGTCGACAGCCCGCAGTGCGCGGCCAAGTACGGCGTCGGCAACATGACCGTGTGGTTCCGCGCGGGCCACGGCCTGGTGTGCGATTCGGTCAACCACTTCAACAACCAGGGACTCGTCAACGCGAACTGGCTCAAGGAAGCGGAGCAGCGTCAGGCCTACGCTCTCGACCGGATGGCGATGCCGTGGCCGCAGTGGCGCGCGACGAGCGGCGAGAAGTGGTGGGGCTCGAACGGCAAGGCGGCGGAGCATGTGTTCGACCGCACCGCGCTCAGCTTGGTCACCAACTTCGTGCGCGCCAAGCGCCAGGACGAGCTCTAGGAGCGTGTCCTGCGGCGCGGGACATGTCGAAGGTCGATCCGATGGCGGGTGCGCTGCACTTCGGGACTTCGAGCTGGTCCGAGAAGGCCTGGGACGGCGTGTTCTATCCGTCGGGACTGGCGCCGGCCGAGCAGCTGCCGTTCTACGCAACCCAGTTCGGCACGGTCGAGGCGGATGTCACCTACTACCGTGTGCCCGATAGGCGCCTCGTCTCCGGCTGGGCCGAGCGCACGCCGGAGGGCTTTGTCATTTCCGCCAAGTTCCCGCGCTCCATCGTGCACGGCGGCAGCGAGGCTGCGCCCGATGGCGCGAAGGTGCTCGTGCGCGAGCACATCCAGCGAGATCTGGAGCGTTTTCTCGAGGCGATGTCGCTGCTCGGCGAGAAGTGCGGACCGCTGGTGATGCAGTTCCCGTACTTCAATCGCGGCGCGTTCGCCACCGTGGGGGTGTTCCGCGAGCGACTCGACGCGTTTCTGGCGACGCTGCCCAAGCAGTTTTGTTACGCCGTCGAGTTGCGCAACAAGAGCTGGATCGACGCGCAGACGCTCGCACTGCTGCAGTCCCACGGCTGCGCGCTCGTGCTCGTCGACCTCGTCTACATGCCGCATCCCTGTGAGCTCGCCGAGCGCTTCGACCTGCTCACCGCGGACTTCACGTACGCGCGCCTGATAGGAGATCGCAAGCGGATCGACTCTCTCACGGACACGCTCGATCGCGTCGTGCTTGACCAGTCGGAGCGCCTCGACCATTGGGCCGGACTGATCCGCGAGCTGCTCTCGCGCGCGAAGGATGTCTACGTCTACGCCAACAACCACTACGCCGGCTTCGCACCGGACACGATCCGAGACCTCGTGGCGCGAGTGGGAGCACCCCAAGGCGGGCCGCCCGCTCCCTGATTGGGGCGGCTTCGGGGTGCTGTTCCGGCGAGTTCTTCCGCCCGTTGGCGTTCGAGCGCAGCCCGCTGCTCGCATCTTTGGGCGCGTCGGTTTAGTCTTTCGACCGCCATGGGCCTCTTCGACATGTTCAGGAAGAAGGAAGCGACGCCTGCGCCTGCCGGGCCGGACGCGGATCTCTCCGCGCTCGTGGCGAAGCTGAAGGACTCCGATCCGAAGGTGCGCCTCGACGCGTGCGTGCGCATCGGCGCCATGAAGGCGCGCGCAGCCTCTGCGCGACCCGCGCTCGAGGAGCTCATCATCGACCCCGACGGCGATGTGTGCCTCGCGGCCGCCGAGGCGATGTCGGCGATCCTGCGCGCGATCGACACGAAGCGCTAGCGATCGCGGGCGATGTTCTGGCGCAGGCAACGGAGCGAGCCCGCTTCGCCAAGCGAGATCGCTGCTGATCCGCTGCGTGTGGTCGCGGCCTACCACGAGGCCTCGAAGCACGACTGGCAGCGCTATGCGGCGGGGCCGCCGGAACTCGACTGGGACACGCAGCCCGATCCGTTCCGACGCTTTGCGGGTGCGCAGCTCGTGCCGCTCGAACTGCGCGAGCCGGACGATGGGCGACCGTTCTACGAGGAGGCTTTCTGCGCGGGGCGCGTGGCAGCGGCTCCGCTGTCGCACGCGACGCTCTCGCAGTTCCTGTTCGACTCGCTCGCGCTCTCCGGCGCCAAGCGCTACGGCGATGCGCGCTGGACGCTGCGCTGCAATCCCTCCAGCGGAAATCTGCATCCTACCGAGGCGTATGTACTCGCACCGGAGCTCGCTTGCGACGCGCACGGGGCGTTTCTCGCGCACTACGCGCCGCACGAGCACGCGCTCGAGGTGCGCGCGCGACTCGAATCCTCCGCGTGGGAGCGCCTGGCTGCGGGGCTGGGCAGCGACACATTTCTCGTCGCGCTCGCGTCGATTCATTGGCGCGAGGCATGGAAGTACGGCGAGCGCGCGTTCCGTTACTGCCAGCACGATGTTGGACACGCGATCGGCGCGCTGGCGGTCGCTGCGGCCGCACTGGGGTGGCGGGCGCGCGTGCTCGATGAGCTTGGCAGCGATGAACTCGCGCGGCTGCTCGGGACGGATCTTCAGTCAGGTCCGGAGGCGGAGGCGCCCGAGGTGCTCGTGGCGATCCGCACGCAACAGCGCGGCGTCCTCCCTCGCGCGCCCGCGCCCGATCTTCTCGCGTCGCTCTCGCTGCGGCATTCAGGCGTACCTAATTGCCTGAGCAGCGGACATGTGGACTGGCCTGCGATCGACGCGGTGGAAGCCGCGACGCGCAAGCCGCGCACGGTTGCACCCGAGGTGCAGCCCGCGCTCGCTCCTGCGTGGAGCGCGGGCGACGAGCCCATCGCGTTGCGTCGCGTTGTGCGCGGTCGGCGCAGCGCGGTGGCCTTCGATGGCCGCACGGGCATGGCCCGCGACGCGTTCGAGCAGCTCCTGCGGCGCACATTGCCGCGCGAGGGCGAGATCGTGCTCGCCTCGTGGTCCGCGGCGCCCCGCGTGGACCTTTTGTGTTTCGTGCACCGCGTGGAAGGCCTCGATCCGGGGCTGTATCTGTGCCTGCGCGATCCGCAGCGCGAGGCGCGCTGGAGAGCGTCCGCGCGCGTCGTGTGCGACGCGGAGCGCGTCGACGCCGCCGGGCTCACGCTCTTGCGGCTCAAGGCGGGGGACGCGCGTGCGCTCTCGCGCTCGCTCGCCTGCCATCAGGAGATCGCCGCGGACGGATGCGTCGCCTTCGGAATGCTGGCAGATTTCGAGGCTGCGCTCGCGGCAGACGGCCCGTGGGCCTATCGGCGGCTCTTTTGGGAGTGCGGCCTCGTCGGGCAGCTGCTGTACCTCGAAGCCGAGGCGCTCGGACTGCGCGCGACGGGAATCGGCTGCTTTTTCGACGATCCGGTGCATCGCGCTCTCGGGCTGGTCGATCACACATTCCAGAGCCTCTACCACTTCACGCTCGGGGCGGCCGTGGACGATCCGCGCATCGAGAGCACACCGGCCTATGCGCATCTCGATGTCCGCGCTTGAAGCGCCGTCGTCGCGCCTTAGGTACTCTCTGTCGGTCCATTTACCGCGAGTCAAAGAGCCCCGATGAATCCCGTCGAACGCGCCTCCATTCTCGACTACATCACCTACGAAGAGCGCCGCGAGGCGATCCGCTCGGAAGTGCTCGCGATCAAGGCGCGGCGTCGCGTGCATGTCGGCGGCGTGCTGACCTTCTTGTTCGAGAACACGGCGACGGCGCGCTATCAGGTGCAGGAGATGGTGCGTATCGAGCGCATCGTGCGCGAGGCCGACATCCTGCACGAGCTCGAGACATACAACGAGCTGCTCGGCGGGGCGGGCGAGCTCGGCTGCACGCTCATGATCGAGCTCGACGACCCGGCCGAGCGCGCGATCAAGCTGCGCGAATGGCTCGCACTGCCGCGACACATCTATGCACGGCTCGAGGACGGCTCGAAGGTCTACGCCTGCTTCGACGGGCGCCAAGTGGGGGACGAGCGCCTCTCGAGCGTGCACTACATCAAATTCCCCGTGGGCGGGCGGGTGCCGGTCGCCATCGGTGCCGACCATCCGGGCCTCGTCGTCGAGGCCCGGCTCGAGCCCGCGCAGCGCGCCGCGCTCGCCGCGGACCTCGCGAGCTAGCTCTCCGGCGGGCGATCCGAGGCGGCACTGGCGCTCTAGTCGTCGTCCTCGGCGTCCTCGCGGCCGCCGCCGGCGCCGTCTGATTCCGCCATCTGCTCGTACTCGGATTCCCAGTTGCCGTTGTCGTCTTCGACGGGCGGCTTGCCGGTCTCGTTGATGATGCGGTCGCGTTCGAGTGCCTTCTTGATCGCGCTGTCGAGCTTCTGGGCCTGCTCGATCGAGTCGTCGAACTGCCATGTGAGGTGCGGCACCTTGCGCGTGTCGAGCACGCGCGCGACCTGTCGCTGGATGAAGCCGCCGGCCGAGGCCAGCATGTGCTCGGCCTTGCTGCGCTCGGACTTTCCACCGAGCACCGAGTAGAAGATTTTGGCGTGGCCGAGGTCGTTGGCGAGCTCGACCTTGGTGATCGTCACGAGCACATTGCGCGGGTCGCGGACCTCGAACTCGAGGGCGTGGGCCGCGCGCTCGTGGATGCGGGCCTCGAGCTTGGCGATGGTGCGGGGGTTCGCCATGACGCTGATCCGGGTGCGGAACGTGGTGGGGTCGGCGCGGGACGCGCACGCGCGCGCCCCGCGGAGGAAGCCGCGCGCTAGCTCTTGCCGAGCTTGCGCTTGACCGGCACGACCTTGAAACCCTCGATCACATCGCCGAGCTCGAACAGGTCGAAGTCCTTGATCGTCACGCCGCAGTCGAAGCCATCGCGGACTTCGCGCACATCGTCCTTCTCGCGGCGCAAGCCGGCGATGGCGCCCTCGTGAACGAGCTTGCCCTTGCGGAGCACGCGCACGCGGTTGTCGCGCTGGACCGCCCCGTCGATGACATGGGAGCCCGCGATCGTGCCGAACTTCGAGGACTTGAACAGGGCGCGGATCTCGATGTGACCCGTGACCTGCTCGGTCATCTCCGGTGCGAGCGTGCCTTCCATCATCGTGCGCAGGTCGTCGAGCAGCTCGTAGATCACCTCGTAGGGACGGATCTCGACATTGAGACGCTCGGCCGCATCGCGCGCCTTGCTGTCGGTGCTGACGCGGAACGCGAGCACGATGCCGCCCGAGGTCGCGGCCAGATTGATGTCGTTCTCGGTGACGGTGCCGAGGCCCGCCGCGAGCAGCTTGACATCGATCTCGGGGTGCGTGAGGCCCCTGATCTGGGCCTCGAGAGCCTGCATCGAGCCCTGCACATCGGCGCGCAGGATGACATTGATGGTCTTCTTCGCCTGATCGGCGAGGGCCTGCAGGATGTTCTCCGTGGTGGCCTGCTTGCGCTCGGCCATCGACATCTGGCGGTTCTTCTTGCGGCGCTCTTCCGCGACCTCGCGGGCTTGGTCGAGCTTGGAGACCACATAGAAGGAGTCGCCGACCGAGGGCAGCTCGTCGAGGCCGGTGACCTGCACGGGCATCGACGGGCCAGCGGACTCGATCTTCTGGCCGCGGTCGTCGAGGATCATGCGCACGCGGCCGAAGCCTTCGCCCGCGAGGATCACGTCGCCGGTGTTGAGCGTGCCGTCCTTGACGAGCAGGTGCGCCACGCGGCCGAGGCCCTTCTCGACCTCGGCTTCGAGCACGAGACCGGAGGCCGGGCCCTTGGCGTGCGCCTTGAGCTCGAGCACTTCGCTCTCGAGGAACACGCGCTCGAGCAGCTCGTCGACATTCTGACCCGTCAGGGCGCTGACCTCGAGCATGGCGGTGTCGCCGCCCCACTCCTCGGGGATCAGGCCTTCCTTGGAGAGCTCCTCGCGCACGCGCTTGGGGTTGGCACCGGGCTTGTCACACTTGTTGAGCGCGACGACGACCTTCTTCTTGGCCGCGCGGGCGTGGCTCAGCGCCTCGACCGTCGCCGGCATGACGCCGTCGTCGGCCGCGACCACGAGCACCACGATGTCGACCGCGTCGGCACCGCGGGCGCGCATGGCCGTGAAGGCTTCGTGCCCAGGAGTGTCGAGGATCGTCAGCGTGTGCCCGAGCTTGGTGGCGACTTGGTAGGCACCGATGTGTTGGGTGATGCCGCCCGACTCGCCCTCGGCGATCTTCGAGCTGCGGATGCGGTCGATGAGCGTCGTCTTGCCGTGGTCGACATGGCCGAGGATGGCGATCGACGGCGCGCGGGTGATGAGCGCCGATTCCTCGACCTCGGTGCGCTGCTTGACGAAGGCGTTGACGAGCTCGGTCTCCGCCTGGACCTCGTGGGCCACCGTGAGCGTGACGCCGAACTCGAGCGCGATCAGTGCCGCGGTGTCGTCGTCGAGAACCGAGTTGATGTTGAGCAGGCCGAGGTTCTGCTCGATCGCCTTGGCGAGCAGTTGCGTCGTCTTGATCGACATGCTCTCGGCGAGCTTCTTGACCGTGACCGGTGCCTCGAGCTTGACCTCGCTGCCTGCGAGCGGCGAGGCGCTGGCGTCGGTGGGGCGACCGCGCTGGGAGCGCGGGGCCGGGCCGCCGGCGGGCGTGGGGCCGCGCTTGGAGCGCAGGAAGCGGCCCGAGGCCTGCTCCTTCAGCTGGGAGGCCGTCATCTGGCCTCGGCTGCCGGCATCGCCGCGCACGAGCGCCTTCTTCTTGTCGTGGCCGAGCGTGGGCTGCACGTCCGGCGTGACATCGTCCATCGAGCGCAAGCGGCGCGAGTCGGGCTTCTTGGGCGCGGTGGTGGTCGTAACCTTGGCGAGGTCGACGAAGCCGACGACCTTGCCGGGCCGGCGCGCGGCCGGACGGACGAGGTCGGGGTTCTCGCCGGGCTGGGCGACATTCGAAGCCGAGAGAGTCTCGGCGTTGGGGGCGCTCGCGGCGGGCGCTTCGACGGCCGTAGCGGGCGCCGAGGCCAAAGGCAGCACCTTGGTCGGCACTTCGGTCGCGCTCGGCGCGGGCTCGATCACCGCCGGAGCCACCTCGACCGGCGCGGGCACGGCGGCGACCGGCTTGAGCGCGGGGCCCGGGCCCGGCCCGTCGGGCGCCGGATCGATCACGGGGATGGACACCGAGTCGGCCGTCGGCGCGACCGGTTCCGCAGCGGTCTCCCCGCCGATGTCGGCGAGAGTGACTTTCTTCTTCTTCTTGATGACCCCGTTCTTGATGACCCCGCCGACGGACTCGCCGGCGTTGGCCGCGGGAGCATCGGCCTTGGGCGCAGCCGGGGCCTTGAGGATGCCGTTGGCCAAGAGTTTGCCTTCGACCACCAACAACTGGAAGTCATCGAGCGTCGAGCTAGAGCTCTTCACGTCGGATACGCCGAGGGCCTTGAGCTTGTTGACCAGGTCTGGGCCGGTCATCCCGTACTCCTTGGCCAGCTCGTGAATGCGCTTTTTCGTGCTCACCCGGTTTCCTTGCGACGCTCTGAATCTGGTGCTCTAGGGGGCTCTGATGGGGCGGTGGGGAGCGGAAGTCCCCGTAGGAACAAGGTCAAAGAAGGCCCTCGTCGTCATCGTCCGAAGGCGCGTTGCCGACAGCTTCGCTGGTCGGACCCGCGGCCGCGGGGCCACCGAGCTGCTCGGCCTCGAACTCGGCGCGCGTCTTGATGTCGATGTCCCAGCCGCAGAGCTTGCTGGCGAGGCGCACATTCTGGCCGCGCTTGCCGATGGCGAGCGACTGCTGCTCTTCGTCGACGATCACGACCACATTGCGCGCGTCCGTGTCGGGGAAGATGTTGTCGAGGTCGATCTCCGCCGGCTTGAGGCCGTTCATCACGAGCATCTCGAGCGAGTCGCTCCACTTGATGATGTCGATGCGCTCGCCGCGCAGATCGTCGATCACGGCCTTGATGCGCGCACCGCGCACGCCGACGCAGGCGCCGATGCAGTCGATCTTGGGGTCGGAGCTCAGGACGGCCATCTTGGTGCGGTAGCCCGGCTCGCGGACCACGCGCTTGATCTCGATGATTTCCTCGGCGACTTCGGGCACTTCGAGCTCGAACAGGCGGCGGACGAGGTCGCTGCTCGTGCGGCTGACCTCGATGCGCACGCGCGGGCCGTCCTTGCGGACTTCCGTGACGATGGCGCGGATGCGGTCGCCGGGCTGGAAGGTCTCGCCGCGCACGCGCTCGGCGCGCGGCAGGTAGGCCTCGGTGCGGCCCAAATTGAGCACGAGGTCCTCGCCGTCGAAGCGTTGGACGGTGCCGTTGATCAACTGCCCGACACGGCTCTCGTACTCGTCGTAGAGCTTGTCGCGCTCCGCCTCGCGGAACTTCTGGTTGATGCCCTGCTTCACCGCCTGTGCGGTGATACGGCCGAGGTCATCCAAGTTGACCTCGTAGACCCCGTCGTCGTCTTCGACCGAGAGCTCGCCCGTCTTGCGGTCGATCTTGACCACGACATCGTCGCCGACGCCGAGGCGCTTGCGGATAGGGATAGCCAGCGCGTCCTCGAGGCTGAGGAACAGCGTTTCCTTGTCGATCTCCTTCTCGCGGCTGATCACATCGACAAACCGCAGGATGTCGTCCTTGTTCATGGTGGTGGCGGGGTTCGGGGTGCGGCCTGGAACGCGCGGCGGGACCGCGCAGCTCGGAGTTGGGACCGGAGTGCGGGCGAACCCGCGCACCAGGGCAGCGCGCCCCCGCCAGGACGATCCCAGTCGGAAGCTCGAAGGGCGACCAGTTTGGGATCTCGACCCGTCTCCCGTCAACCGCGACCTGCCTCCGGTCGCGTATCTTCTTGGACGAAATGGACTTTGGACCGCCCCTCGGACTGCTGCTTTCCGGCTCGAGCCCCCCGGTGCGGGCCCTAGAGGCCCTCGTGCGCAAGGCCGCCCTGTCCTCGGCCCCGGCCGTGGTGGTCGGGGAGGGGGGCTCGGGAAAGAGCGCGCTGGCGGCCGCCTTGCACCGGCTCGGCCCCCGTTCTGGGGGGGCGTTCGTCGCCACCAGCCTCGCGGCGCTCGCGCCGACCCTGATCGAAGCCGAGCTGTTCGGGCACGAGGAGGGAGCGTTCACGGGAGCGGGCCGAGCGCGGCTCGGTCGCTTCCGTCAGGCCCACGGCGGCACGCTCGTGCTCGAAGACCTCGATCACCTGCCGCTCGAGCTGCAGGGCAAGCTGCTGCGCGTCTTGCAGGAAGGTGAGGTCGAGCCGCTCGGCGCGGAGCGACCCGTCAAGATCGATGTGCGCGTCATCGCGACTTCGTCGCGCGACCTGCGTGCGAGCGTCCACTCCGGCGCGCTGCGCAGCGACCTGTACTGGCGCATCGCCGTGCTCGAGATCGTGCTGCCGCCGCTGCGCGCGCGCCTCGAGGACATCGTGCCGCTCGCGAGCGCGCTGCTCGCGCGCGCCGGATCGCCTCGCACGCTGTCGAACTCCGCGGCGGAGCGACTGTGCGCGCATCCTTGGCCCGGCAATGTGCGCGAGCTCGAGAACGCCGTGGCGCGCGTGCTCGCGCTCGGCGGAGTGGAGCGCGGAGCGATCGAGGCGAGCGAGTTCGAGTTCTTGTCGGAAGAAACCGCTGGGCGTGCCGAGGAGCTGGCGCAGCGCACGCTCGCGCAGGGACTCACGCTGGACGCGCTCGAGTCCGCGCTCATCCAAGCCGCGCTCCGCGAGCAGCGAGGCAATGTCGCTGCCGCGGCGCGGCAACTCGGGCTCTCGAGGCGTGCGCTCGAGTGCCGCATCGAGCGGCGCAAGCGCGGGGGCGAGCTTCGATGAGCGCGCTCGCTTGGTTGATGCTCGTGCTCGCGCCGCAGGATGTGCACGCGGAGCTTGCACGGCTCGATGCTGCGCGCGGAGCGCAGGCGGATGTCGTGCTCTCCGAGCTGGCACGCTCGGGAGCGAGGGCGGCGCTCGCGGCGCTCGCCTCCGACTTCGGCGCTCAGGCGCTCGAAGCGCGTCGCGCGCGCAGTGCGCTCGCGCGGCAAGTCGGCGACGCCGATGCGATTGCGCCCGCGATCGCGCTGCTGAACGACCCGGATGCGTGCGTGCGCGAGAACCTGTGCGCCTGGCTGGGCGCTCCGCGGCTGGGGCGTGAGCTCGCTGGGGAGCGCTGTGCGGCTCTGGAGAGCGTGGCGCGAGGCGCGAGCGAGGGCGCGGTGCGCGAGGCGGCACTCACCGCGCTCGAGCGCATCGATGACAACCACGCGGCTCGCTCGCTCGCGCGTTGCGTACGCGCCGCGGTCGGAGACGAGCAGCGCGCTTTGGCGTTGCGGCTCGCGGGGCACGGCCGCGCGCGCGATGTCGTGTGCGAGCTCGCGACGCAAGCGGCGGGTGGCGGGCTGCGGGAGCTGCGAGGTCTGGCGCTCGCGGAGATCGTGCGCGCCGCCGGTGGCGCGCTCGCGGATGTACCCGCCGGCGGCGCCACTGCTGCCGACCGCGCCGTGTTCCTGCTCGCCGCGCGGCACCCAGAGGCCAGCGTCCGCGTCGCGGCGGGCGTGGCGCTCGAGCGCTTCGTCGAGCGCTGCGAGGTGCTCGGGGAGCATGCGCGCGCGGCGGCACTGCTCGGAGCGCTCGCCGCGAGCGGACTCGACGACGGCGCGCTCGCATCGCGGCGCATCGCACTCGAGCTCGGCCGCAGCGGGGGAGCGGAGACCGCGCTGGGGCTCGCGCGGGCTCTCGCCGCTCGCTCGCCGCTCAGCAACGATCCGCTCTCGCGCACGCTGCGCGCGCGAGCGCAGCTCTTCTCGGTCGCCGCGCTGGTCGCGCTCGGTCGCGGCGCCGAGTGTCAGGATCCGCTCGCGGAGGCCGAGGAAGCACTGGTCGCGTTGCGCCGCGAGCGCTGGGATCTGCGCGGACGCGACGATCGCGACGACTTCGACGCGCAGCGCACGGACGACTTGTTGCTCTCCGCTCTCGTGCCGCTGTGGCGCACGCTCGTCGCGCTCCAGTCCGGCGCGCGTCCGGGCTCGCTCGCGGTGCTCGAGCTCGCGCGCGCTGCGGATCTCGCGCTGCTCGAGGTCCAGCTCGAGCTCTCGCGCGTGTCCTGGAACATGTCGCTCTCGCACGACGAGCTCTTGCAGCATCCGCTCGGCCCGGCAGCGCTGGTCCTCGGCGGTGACGCGCTCGGGAAGCGCGCGCTCGAGCTCGAGCTCGACTTCTGCCGCGCCTTGGCATCGACCTGCGGCGCTGGTTTGCCCGGCTTCGAGCAGTATCCCGAGCTCGAGCCGCGGCTGGCGCAACCGCTCGCGGATCCTGCGCGCAAGAAGCTGCTCGTGGAGATCCAGGCTGCCCGCCGCGAGTCGGCGCTTTCGTGGATCGACCGCGAGACCGAGCGGCTCGATCGTGCGGCGATCGCGCGCGACCCGACGCGGCTCTTCGATCTCGATGTGCTGCGCTCGCAGGTGCTGCGCATGTTCGAGCGCGAGGCGGAGGAGGGCGACGCGGCGCTACTGCGACAGCGGGGCGTGTCGCGCGCGGGCCTGCAGTACGCGGAGCGCGCGCTGGAACAGGGTCGCGCGGAGACGGGGCGGCGCATCGCCGAGCGCGCGGCCCTCGACTTCGAGGCGCTGCGCGGCACGCTGGGCGAGCTCGACCTCGCGCGCTACCTCGCGGCGGCCGAGTCCGCGCAGGGCAGCGCGCTCATGGATCTCGAGCGTGGCACCGAGGCGGAGCTGGTCTTCCAGCGCGCGCTCGAGCGACTCGATGGAGCGGCGCGCGAGGTGGAGCAGCGCGATGACATGTCGGGCGCGCGGCTGGTGCGCGTGCAGCGCGCCGGGATGCTCACGAGCCTTGCGGTCAACGCCAATGTGAAGCTGCGCTCTTCGGCCAAGGCGCTCGAGTACTTCGAGCGCGCTTACGAGCTCGATCAAAGCGATTTCATGAAGGTGCTGCTCGCCTGCTATCGCGCACGCGCCGGTCAAGCGACGCAAGCGCGCGCTCTGCTCGCGGAGCTGCGCGTGACGCCGGCGGGCTACTACAACTTGGCTTGCACCTGGGCGTTGCTCGGGGAGCGCGAACTCGCGCTCGACTACCTCGCGCGCGACTTTGCCGAGGTGCGCACGCAAGAGGGCGCGCGCGAGCGCCAGCGCACTTGGGCCGCGGGCGATCCCGATCTCGAGTCGCTGCGGGGCGACCCGCGCTTTGAAGCGCTGGTGAAGCCGGCCGTGCGACCCAGCGAGGGAAAACAGGAGTGAGGACGGTGTCGTAGGTGCGCTTGAGCGGCGCGGCAGGCGCCGTCTCGAAGTTGGTCCTCCGTGGATCTTCGCGGACGATGTCGTGTCGACCGAGGTCGAGCGGGGGGCGTCGTGGCGATCGAGTCGCCGCAGGGGGAGCGGCTGGGTTGGAGCCTGTACAGCTCCGAGCCGAAGATCCGCGTGCCGCTCTTCTCGCGCGCCGATGAGCAGCCGGATGCTGCGTTTTGGAAGCGTCAGCACGCGCGCGCGATCGCCGCGCGGCGTCGCATGGGGCTGTTCGATCCGCGCGGCGCTTGTCGCCTGCCCGCGGGCGATGCCGACCTCGTGCCCGGCCTCGTCATCGATCACCACGCGCTCGTGTAGGTCTCTCGAGAGCGGCTGGCAGGGCTCCGATCGTCTCGTGTCGCTGTTCGCGGGTGCCGTCGCGGAGTTCGTGGGCGAGCCGGTCGCGATCGTCGATCGCTCGGACGCGAGCGTGCGGCGACTCGAGGACTCGAGAAGCGCGTCGCGATGCTGCGTGGCAGCTTGCCTTCGTCGCTCGAAGTGCACGAGGAGGGGCTCGTGTGCGAGGTCGACCTGCTCCACGGGCACAAGACGGGGCACCAACTCGACCAGCGCGCCAATCGCATGCCTGGCGCCAGACTCGCGCGCGGCCGCGCGATACTCGACATGTTCTGCTTCGACGGCTTGTTCGCCATCCGTGCGGCTATCGCGAGCTCAACCTGCGTGCGCTGCGGCTGGTCGAGCCCGGCGGCCACATGGTCAGCGCCTCGTGTTCCCACGCCATGAGGTCGGAGCTCTTGCTCGCCGTGCTGTCGCCGGCGGCGCACCTCTTGGGGCGCGCCGTGTACCTCGAGGAGCTGCTCGGGGCCTAGAGCGATCACGCGGCGTTGCTCGTGCTGCCGGAGTGGATCTACCTCAAGTGCGCGTTCCTGCGCGTGGCAGAGCGCGGGTTGAGGCGCGCGCGGGAGCCCGCTATCCTGCCCGCTCGCGAGGGCGAACGATGGAGATCGAGATTCGCGTCAACGGAGCCGCGCGCGCGGTGCGCGAGGGCTGCACGCTGGCGCAGCTCGTGCTCGAGCTCGGGCTGCGGCCCGAGCTCGTCGCGGTCGAGCGCAACGGGCGGATCGTGCGGCGTGCGCTGCACGCACAGACCGTGCTCGCGGCCGATGACGCGCTGGAGGTCGTGACCCTCGTGGGTGGAGGCTAGGCAATGGCGGGGCAGGCTTGGGAGCGGGACGAGCCGCTGGTGCTCGGGCGCACGACGCTGCGCTCGCGGCTGCTCGTCGGCACCGGCAAGTACCGGAGCTTCGAGCAGACGCGCGAAGCTCTCGAGGTGAGCGGCACGGACTGCGTGACCGTCGCCGTGCGGCGCGTGAATCTCGATCGTAGCGCCGGTCCATCGCTGCTCGACTGCATCGATCGCTCGAAGTATGTGATCCTGCCGAACACGGCGGGGTGTTTCGATGCCTCGACGGCGATTCGCACGGCGGAGCTCGCACGCGAGCTGCTCGACACGCCACTCGTAAAGCTCGAGGTGCTCGGAGATCCCAAGACCCTGCTGCCCGACCCCGTCGGAACGCTCGAAGCGACCCGCGAGCTCGTCCGACAGGGCTTCGATGTGCTCGTGTACTGCTCGGATGATCCGCGTCTGGGCGTGCACCTGGCCGAGCTCGGCGCCGTCAGCGTGATGCCGGCGGGCTCCCCGATCGGCTCAGGGCTCGGCGTGCTCAACCCCCATGCGATCCGGATCCTGATGGAACTGGTGCGCGTGCCGGTGATCGTCGATGCCGGGGTCGGCACGGCGTCGGATGTCGCGCTGGCGATGGAGCTCGGCGTGGCGGGCGTGCTCCTCAACAGCGCGATCGCTGGCGCGCGCGAACCGCTGCGGATGGCGGCTGCCATGCGCGATGCGTGTCGCGCCGGACGCAATGCCCACCTCGCCGGACGCATCGAGCGCCGCCTGTACGCCAATGCGTCTTCGCCGCTCGAGGGTGTCATCGGTGTGCGCAACTAGCTAGCCCCATGGAGCCGCAGGCACAGCTTGGGGAGTTCGAGCCCACGACCGCGGGCGCGGTGGTCGGGCTCGTGCTCGTGTTCGCGTCGATCGCGTTGTTTCCGCTCGGACGCGCACTCGCGCAGCGGCTCGTGCCCGATCGCAATGTGTTCTTCGCGCGCTGGGGTTTCTTCCATGTGGGCCTCGCGATCTTCACGTACTTCGCGCTGACGATCTTGGGCGGCGCGGCGCTCGAAGCCGTGGGGGTGGAGCGCTCCGACGGCCTCGTACCGGTCCTGTTCGGCGCGGGCCTGCAGGTCGCCACCGTCGCTTTGTGTCTGGCCTTCGCGCGGCGACTCGATCCCGACGGGATCGCCTCACTGGGCCTGCGCAGCGGATCCAATGTGCGCTCGCTCGGAGTGGGCGTGCTCGCCTATGGGCTCGGCCTGCCCTCGATCGTCGGTGCGATGCTGCTCTCGGCTTGGAGCTGGAAGGCGCTCGGCGTCGACGCTCCGCCGCAGGATATGCTCAAGCTCGTGCTCGAGCTCCAAGGTGCGGAGTGCTGGATCTTCGCACTGCTCGCCGTGGCGTTGATCCCGCTGTGCGAAGAGCTCTTCTTCCGCGGATTCTTGCAGCCCTTGCTGGTGCAGAACCTCGGTGACCGGCTCGGCGTGCTCGCCACGGCCTTGCTGTTCGCCGCGATGCATGGGAACCTCGTCGCCTTCCTGCCGATCTTCGTGCTCGCGCTGTTGCTCGGCATGGTCATGCTGCGCACCCAGCGCATCGCGGCGGCTTGGCTCGTGCACGCGCTGCACAATGGCATCACGATCTCGCTCGTGCTCGGCAGCGACTGGGCGCGGCGCATGCTCGAGGGCTGAACCCAACCATGACCCACTTTCCGCGCCAAGGACTGTTCCGCGCCGTCGAGGGCGGCGCTTTCGTCGCGTCCAACGCGATCGTCGCGGGGGATGTCACCCTGGGCGAAGATGTCGGCGTGTGGTTCGGCTGCGTGCTGCGCGGCGACGATGCCCCGCTCACGATCGGTCGCCGCACGAATGTGCAGGACCTCACGATGATCCACGCCGACACGGGCGTTCCGAATGTGATCGGCTCGGAGTGCACGATCGGGCATCGCGTCGTGCTCCACGGTGCTCGCATCGGCGACCGCTGCCTGATCGGGATGGGCGCGATCCTGCTCGGTGGTTCGGTGATCGGGGACGAGTCCCTGATCGCGGCCGGTGCGGTCGTGAGGGAGGGTTTCGTGGTGCCGCCGCGCTCGCTCGTCGTCGGTCTGCCGGGCAAGATCGTTCGCACGCTCTCGGACGCCGACATCGCGGCGATACGCGCCAGCGCGGACGGCTACGTGGACAAGATCCGTCTCTACCTGTGAGCGCCGACTCGTATCGCGAACGCGAGGCGCGGCTGCTCGCGTCCCTGCGCGCGCTGGGGGATGTGGCGATCGCGTACTCCGGCGGCGTGGACTCGAGCGTGCTCTTGTGCGCGGCGCGCGAGGCCCTGGGGGAAGGCGCGGTCGCCGTGCTAGCGGATTCGCCCTCGCTGGCGCGGGCGGAACTCGCGCAAGCGCTCGCCTTCGCGCGCCAGCTCGGCTGCGAGCCAGTGGTCGTGGCGACGGACGAACTCGACGATCCGCGCTACCGGGCGAATGCCGGAGATCGCTGCTACTACTGCAAGTCGACGCTGTTTCGCTCGATGGCGTGCTGGGCGCGCGAACGCGGCTTCGCGCATCTCGCCTTCGGAGAGATCGTGGACGACCTCGTCGACGATCGTCCGGGTGCGCGCGCAGCGCGCGAGTTCCATGTGCACGCTCCGCTCTCGCAGTCCGGCTTCACCAAGGAGGATGTGCGGCGCTTCGCCCGCGAGCGTGGACTCGCCGTCTCCGAGAAGCCGTCTGGAGCTTGCCTCGCATCGAGACTGCCGATCGGAACGACCGTGACGCGTGAGCGCCTTGCACGGATCGAGGCCGCGGAAGCCGCGGTGAAGGCGCTCGGTTTCGCGCAGGTGCGCGTGCGCGATCGCGGTCAGGTCGCCCGCTTCGAGACTTCGGCGCAGGAGCTCGCGCGCGCTCGGGAGTTGCACGAGGAACTCGTGCTCGCGCTCGCGCCGCAGGGCTTCGCCAAGGTCGAGATAGCCCTGTATCTCACCGCTGCGGAACGACTCGCGCTCCCTTGAGCGCACATCGGCATCAGCGTTCGAACAGCGGCAGCAGTCCGTCGTTGATCGAGAGAAACAGGCAGTTCACGGATGTGGCGAGGCAGTTGCCGAACTGTGCGTCTTGCCACGAGCCGTCGGAGCGCTGCTCTTTCTGCACATGCGCTCGCTCGAACTCGAACCAGCGCTCGAACAGACGCCGGTCGGAGTGCGTCCACAGCGCGAGCGCGACATACAGGCGCTCGTAGTGGGGGAAACCCGAGTCGGCGCGCTCGGCACCACGCTCGCGCTCCATGATCTCCGCCCACATCGCGCGCACCGCGCGCTCGACCTCTGCGCCGTCGTAGCGACCCGCGTTCTGCAGCGTGGCGAGGCCCGCCGCCGTGAGCGCCAGAGACGACTTGGAGGCCTGATCGAGCCCGTAGCGGAACGAGCCATCTTCGGACTGGCAGCGGTGGATGTATTCCACGGCCTTGGAGACCACGCTGGCGTTCACCTTCACGCCGCAGTTGCGCGCAGCCCGCAGCGCCTGAAGCTGCACCACCGTGACCGAGTTCTCGTGCTCGAGGCCAGCGGTGGGAAAGTAGAACCAGCCACCTTCGGAGGTCTGCGAGCGCTCGATGACGCCGATCGAGTCCGGGAGCAGCGCCGCGATGCGCTTGCCGCGTTCGCCGGCCGGAGAGAGCGTGAAGGCGTTGCACAGCGCGAGCACGGCGTACCCGTGCGCGTGCATGCCCCACTTGTCGTCGACGGAAACCGCGATGTAGCCGGGCGCTCCGCTGGTCTGCGCGTCGGCCCGGGCGAGCAGGTAGTCGACGGCGAGCGCCACTTCGCGTCCGTAGCGACCGCGGCTGGGCGTCGAGCCTTCGGCCATGAAGGCCAGCGCGCCGAGCGCGGCGAGAGCTACGGGCGCGTGCTGCGCGCCGCCGGCGCGCGGGAATGAGCCGTCTTGGTGCGACGCCTGCTGCGCCGCGAGGTAGTCGAGCCCACGCAGGAAGGCGCGGCGGGCCTCGTCGTTCTTCGGCGTCGCCGGCTGCGGTAGCGGGTCCTGCGGGCGCTCGCGCGGCACGACGGGCGCGGGCCCCTGCACATCGCGTGCACGCTCGATCGGCGCGGACGCAGGCGCGAACGCGGCGAGTCCGAGCAGCACAGCGTGCGAGAACATCGAGCTAGCGTCGCTCCTGATTCAGGCGGCGGTAGTAGGCGTCGATCCAGTCGCGGTACTGCGGCGGCAGGTCGCTCCCGCCTTCGGTTCGGAAGAGGTCGCGCACCGTCGGCGGCAAGTCACCCCATTGCTCGTTCGAGCGCGCGCCGTCGGCTTGACCCTTCGGCGAGGTGCTCGGCGCATCGCCCGCGGCGTTGCGAGCGGGGTCCTTCGATGCGCTGTCGCCCTCGGGCCTCGACTCGCCGGGCTGGGGCTCTGCCGCCCCCTGCTCCCGCTCGTTGCCCGGCTGCGGCTGCCCTTGCTGCTCGGGCTGCGGCTGCTGTCCGGGAGCTTCAGGCGTGCGCTCCTGCGCTTGCGGTCGCTGTGCGCCCTGCTGAGGGGACTGCCCTTGCTGGCTCTGTTGTTGGCCGGCCTTGCCCGAGCCCGAGGACTTCTCCGATCCGCCCATTTGCTGGGCGAGCTTGAGCATCTCGTCGATGTCGTCGAGCACGCGTTGCCCGCTGGAACGCGATTGCTGCAGCAGCTCGCCGATGCCGCTCTCGCGCTGGGACTCGAGCGGGACCTCGCCCGAGCCGGCGCGGTAGAGCAGCTGGTCGATCTCGCCGAGGCGGCGCTCGATCTGCACGAAGAGCTCCTTCATGCGCTCGCGCGGATCCGCGCGGAGCTGCGGCGGGAGCAGCGGGCTCTCTTCCTGTGCGCGCGCGGCGGGCGCGAGCCAGACTGACAAGGCCAGCATGAACGGGATGCAGTGCTTCACGGCTTCTCCTCCTCGGGTGCGGGCAGCCCGAGCTTCGCGCGGAACTGCTGGAACAGGCGCGTGGTGCGCTCGTGGCGCTCGGCGAGCCGGAGCACATCCTCGAGCGCCTCTGGCTCGGCCTCGCCGCGCGCGAGCTCGGGGTAGACGACGAGCAGGCGGTCGATCGCGGAGAGCGTGTCGACCTCGAGCTGGCGCAGCAGTTTCAGCTCCGCGGCGTCGGGCACCAGCGGGTCCTTCTGCTGGCCATTCTCTTCCTGCTGCTGCTGCTGCTGCTGGTTGCGCTCGTCCTGGCGGCGTTGCTGCTCTTCCTTGAGAGCGTCGAGGGCCCACTGGGTCGCCTCGATCGCGTCCTCGAGCAGGCTCTGCGTGCGAGCGCCGGTCTCGTTGCCGCCTTCCTCGTCGAGGTCGCGCGCGACGCGGTCGAGATCTTGACGCACCTCGCGCAGCACATGCGCGAAGATGAGCGAGTGCTCCTGCGCGATGGCGGTCGCGACTTCCTCGGTGCGTGTGGCCGCCTGAGCGACATCGGCGCCGAGGCGCCGCAGTCGCAGGCGATCCGCGCGCGAAAGCCGCTCGCTGCCAGAGCGCGCGGCATCGATCTCGCGCACCTGCGCGAGCGCGTCGCTCTCGGTCTGCAGCAGCGCCTGCAGCTCCTCTGCGATGCGGAACAAGAGCTCTTCCTGCCGTAGACGCTGGTACTGCTGCTCCTCCTGCTCGAGCTCGCGCCGCGCTTCTTCCATCTCGCGCTCGACCTGCTCCTCGGCTTGCTCGGCGCGGTCGAGCTCGCCCTGCTCGAGCGACTCCTCGGCTTGCTGCGCCTTCCCGGCCGCCTGCTCGAGGCTCGGTGTTGGCTTCGCGTTGCGACGCTCTTGGTTGCGCTTGGCGAGCTCGAGCAGTTGGCGACGGATCTCCTCCTGCTGCTGCGCCTGCTGCTCGGCCTGCTGACGCTGTTCCTCGGTCTGCGGCCGGACGCCCTGCTCGGAGGCGTCCTGCGCGCGCTCGAGCGACTCGAGCGCCTCGCGCTGCGACCCCGCTGCGGAAGCGCTGCGTCCCTGCTGCATCTGCTCCGCGGCGCGCTGCATGGCCTCGCGCGCCTGTTGCATCTCGCTCGCGACCTGTGAGCTCGCCTCCTGCGACATCGAGCCCGCCGGCGCCTCTCTCGCGGCCTGTTCCGTGGCTGCCGACAGCTCGGACTGCTGGCGAGCGAGCTCGTCGCGCGCCGCCTGAGCGTTGGACCCGACCGCCTCGTTGCGCGCCTCGCGCGCACCCTCGAGGGCCAGCTTGGCCTGCTCGAGCGCCTGCTCCGCGCGCGCGGCGCTCTGGGCCGCCTGCTCGGGAGTTTGACCGCGCGCCGCGCTCGATGCCTCGCGCATCGCCTGCGCCGCCTGCTCGAGCGCCTCGCGCGCGCCCTGCTCGCCTTCGGGCTTGGGTGCGGGCAGCGACTCGAGACCCCGCGCGAGTCGCTCGGCCTTCTGCGCGGAGTCGTTCTGCGAGGACGACAAGGCGGGACCGAGCTTGCGCTGGTCCTCGGCGGCACGCTGCAGCTCTGCAGCGGCGCGCTCCGTGGCCTTATTGGCCTGCTCTGCGGCGCGGGCAGCGGCTTCGCTCTGCTGCTCGTTCGCGGCGGCCTTGCCGGCCTCGAGCGCGCGCTCGAGCTCGCTGCGCGCGGATTGCTCGAGGGGTACCTGCGCCGTCTCGGAGGCGCCATTCTCGGCGAGCGCCTTCTGCGCCGCTTCGCGCGCGGCCTGCGCCGCCTGCATCTGGCGGGCCGCTTCGGCCTGCAGCTCGTCCGCGCGCGCCTGCGCTTCGTTCGCCGCGCGCTCGCGGGCGTCGGCGTCCTCGCCGGCCTCGCGCAGCGCTTCGGATGTCTTGCGCAGGGCCCCGGCCGTGCGCGCGGCCGTCTCGTCGCCGCTCGCTCGCTGCTGGCGCTCCTCGCGCTGCGCGGCCTGTTCGAGCTTCGCGGATGTCTCGCTCGCCTTGCGCTCGGCAGCGCTTGCGCGCGAGTGCGCCGCGGCGCGGCGCAGCTCCTCGGCGGCCTGTTGCAGACGCGCTGCGCGCGCAGCGTCCCGTCGCGCTGCATCGAGCTCGCGCGCCGCCTGTTCGAGGCGCTGGGAAGAGCCGGGCTGCCACGACTCGAGCACGGCGCGGTCGATCGCCTGCTGCTGGAGCAGGCGCTCGAGCTCCTTCGCGATCTGCTCTAGCGCGAGCGCGCCGCTCTCGCGTCCCGCGCGTTCGTTGCGTTCGAGCAGGCGGCGCTGCTCCTCGACGATGCGCGCTAGTTCGTCCTCCAGTTTGCGCTGCGTCTCGTTGCGGCTCTCCTCGCGCAGCTGCTCGGTCCTCTCACGCAGCGCGCGTTCCTGACTCGTGAGCTCGGCGAGGTCCTGCTTCACTTGCGCGAGCTCCTCGAGTGAGCGCTCGAGATGCTCGACATTCTGGCGGTCGAGCAGCACGGACAGCAGCCGCTCCAGATTCGCGATGATCTGCTCCTGACGCTGGATCGAGGTCGCGACCTGTCCCGACTGCACATCCTGTCGCGCGCGGTCCATCAGCTCCTCGAGCGTCAGCTGCCCCGAGCCGTCGCTGCGCTGGTCGAGCATGCGCAGCCCGTCCTTGAGGAGCTCCAGTGCGCGCGGACGCCCCTCCTTCTCGAGTCGAGGCACCAGCGCCTCCATGGTGCGCTTGAGGCGCTGCAACTGGCGGCGCAGGAGCTCCTGCTCTTCGAGGATCGCGCTCGTGTCGCGTTCTTGCGCTGCCGGCGAACTCGGTGCGAAGAGGCACAGCGCGGCGAGCAGCGCCGCGGCGCGCGGGGCAGGCGTGGAGAGCTTCATTTGCTGCGATTCCCCGTCATTTCCGCGGTCTTGTCGCGGATGGACTTCTGGCGCCCGAGGATGTCGCGCGTCAGCGTCAGGATGGACTGGAAATTGTCCCACTCGGCCAGTCGATCGAGCAACGCGCCCAGATGCTCCGCTGCCTTGGCCTCGCGCGCGCTGGCGAGCGCGAGCTCGTCGTGCACCTGCGCGAGGTCGGTGCGGCGACTGGCACGCTCGAGCGCGGCCGAGGCTTCCGCGAGCTCGTCGGCGCTTGCGCGCAGCGCGAGATCGAACAAGCCGAAGAGCTGGGAAGCGATGCCTGCCGGCGGACTGCCTTGTGTGCGCACGGCCTCGGCGAAGCGCCTCCAGCTCTGCAGCGGAAAGCTCTTGCTCGCGACCTGAGCCAGCTCCGAGTCGAGCAGCTCGAGCAGCCCGAGCGCCTTGTCGTCGATGCGCGCGTACAGCACGCTCTCCAGCGTTCCGGCGAACTCCCGTACGAGTGCATCGCCATCGCCGAGCACGCGGCGCTCGCCGGCGAGTGCGGCGAAGAGCTCGGCGCTCCCCGGCAGCTCTCCGCTAATCTCGAGGGCCGCGAGCAGGTCGCGGGTGCGCAGCGTCTGCGTACGCAGCAGGTCGTCGAGCGTGGCCACATCGCCGCGCGCGCGCGACAGTCGGTCTTGCAGGCGCCGCAGGAACTCTTCTTCGCTGACGATGCGCAGCCGCACCAAAGCGCTCGTGCCGGTCCCGCGCGGGTCGCTCGTTCCATCCACGGCCGGTCGCGTGTCGAGCGCTCGCAACTCGAGCTCGAACAGGTCGCCGACGGCGAGCTTGGCCGTGGGCGCAGCCAGAGTGGCCAGCTCGAGTCGCGCGCTGCCGGTGACGGCGACTCCGCGCGCGGCCTCGTCGCCGCGCAGCGGGAGCAAAGCGTCGCGCAGCGGAAGCTCGATCCAGCCGCCGTTGCGTTCTTCTTCCTGCCCGATCGACCTCGAGCGCCAGGCGATGGAGGTGATGCCCAGATCGTCGATCGCACGCGCTCCGATGCGCAGCGTGCCCTGCGCGAGCGTCTCCACTTCGAGCCGCGCCGGTGACACGATCTCGACTTCCGGACGCTCGTCCTCGATCACATCCACGGCGAACAGGCCCGGCTCCGGATCGACGAGTCCCGTCGAGTCGCGCAGCTCGAAGCGGTAGCGCAGCGACTCTTCCGCCATGAGCTCGAAGCCCAGTCCCGTGCGCGCCTGCGCCTCGGCGTCCTGCTGGGGGAAGGGCCGCGGCTCGAGCGTCACGAGCGTGTCCGCCGGCAGGAGGCGCACGGATCCGGTCGCTTCCGCGGGCGTTGGGATCACGCGCACCAGCAGGCGCGATCCGGCGAGTACCTGGACATCGCGGTCGAACTCGATGCGGGCGGGCGCGCTCACATACGACGGCGGGACGATCTCGATCGCGAGGGAGGCGATGTCGGGCGGGTCCAGCACCAGCACCCGCAGGCGCGGCAGCTGGTCCTCGTCGTCGCCGCCCGTGGCGTGGAGCTCGAGCGGCTCTTGCAGCGAGCGCAGCAGCGTGCGGAACTCGCCATCGGACGCGGAGGCGAGCACGGCGTCTCCGCCGTCCTTGAAGTGCAGCACGACCTCGAGAGGCAGCTCACCCTTGGCATGGATCGCGACGGGCAGGTCCATGCCGCGCGCGACGCGCACCACGAGCTCGTCCTCGCTGCGCAGGAACTCCCCGGGCCGCGCGGGGTCGGCCACGATCAGCTCCAGCGTGGTGCGCTGGGGCCACGGCACATCTCTACCGATGAGGCGTTGCAGGAAGATGCGCGTCGTGTCGCCACCGCTCAGCGCGCCGAGCAGCGACAGCGCGAGCGCCGTGAAGCCCGCGAGCGCACGCAGCGTCTGCGGACGCTCGACCAGCACGCCACGGATGTCGAGCGCGCGCGCGCGCAGCTCCGCATCGCGCAGGATGCGAGCGCGCAGCGTCGGATCGACATCCTTGGCGTCGCGTCCCTGCATCTGCACGGCCGTGACGAGCAGCTCGTGCAGATCGGGGTGCGCGCGCTCGACGAGCACGGCGAGCCCTGCGGCATCCGGAACGCGTCGCAGATATCGCAGGACCTCTCGCCACAAGAGCGCGATGGGCAGGGCGACGAGAACGGCGAGGTGGAGCCAGCGCACCGCGAGCGGCACATGCAGCGCCCAGTCCGCGAAGAACGCGAACACGAGCCACGCGCTCACCGCCACGAGCATTCCGCCCACTCCGTGCAGCCAGACCTGCGCGACGAGACGGCGTCGCACTCGCGCGAGGAGCGCAGCGAGCGCGGGCGTGGCCGCGAGGGCTCGGGTTTCGAAGGGGCGTGACACGGTTGAGTCCTAGCGCTGGAAGATGGGCAGGTAGCGGTAGGGGATCTCGAGGATCAACACGGCCGCCGCCGTGCCGAGCGCCGGGCCCGGCCCGACTTCGTTGGGCCACGAGCCGTCATCCTGCTGCATGCGCAGGATCTCGTCGCGCACGGTCGCGAAGTACGACTCCCAGTCGTGCGCGCCCGCCGTGTACATCGCCTGCACCCCGTAGTAGTGGCCGTACCAGAAGAAATAGTGACCGCCGACACTGCGCCCGTACTCGAGGTTGAAGTGCGCGAGGTGCGAGCGCAAATACGAGATGCCGTCGTCGATCGAGCGATCGGAGTACACGCCGGCGCCGTATAGGGCCGTCACGCCCGCCGCGGTCAGCGGGAACGAAGAACGCGAGCCGTCGTTCTTCTGGTAGTGGAACGAGCCGAGCTCGCTGCGCGCGTTGAACATGCCGAAGCTGCGCTGGAGCGTCTCCTCGGTCACGGCCGAGTCGACCACGTACTTGGCCGCGCGATCGATGGTGCTCTTGGGCACGCGGATGCCGATGTTGCGCGCGGCGCGCAGGGCCATCACCTGACACACGACGATCGACATGTCGCTCTCGACCGCGTACGGCTCGTAGCGCCAGCCGCCGTCTTGATTCTGCGAGTTGACGATGAAGTCGACCGCCAGTTGCAGCTTGCTGCGGATGTCCTGACGATGCGTCTGTCCGTAGACCTCGGCGAGGAACAGCGTCGCGAAGGCGTGGCTGTACATGCGCGAGCCGCCGTGCGTCGTATAGCCGTCCGCTTGGACGGACTTGAGCACGAACTCGAGCGCATCCTCGACATTGCGGCCGTACTTGCCGCGGCCGGGAAGGTGACCACCGGCCAGAAACGCCATGCCCGCGAGCGCGGTGACGCCGAGGTGGCCCTTGTCCGCTGCGGTGTGGCGGAAACCCGTGTTGAGCTTGTAGCCGATCAGGGCGAGCCACGCCCCGCGCTCGGAACCCTCGCCGATCTGGTTCTGCGCGAGCCACTCCAGCCCGCGCTCGACCGCGCGCGCGTGCTCCGGCGTGACCACGATCGGGGCTTCCTCGAGCGGGCTGCGCTGGGACTGCGCGCCGCGGGCCAAGCCCCCTGCAAGCGCCGCGAGCGCGAATGCGAGCACATGCAGCATGCTTTGAATCATCGCTTGGTCCTCCGCAACACTCCACCCTGTCCAGCCACCCACAGGTTGGGTCCGAACGACTCGAAGTCGAGCACCTCGGCCGAACCGAGCTCCAGGGGCAGCTGCATGGTCTCCCGCACAGCACCGCGCTCGCGATCGAGCAGCAGGCACATCGTGCGCGGCACGCTCACCTGTCCGCGCACGCGCGGCGTCTCGGTGTAGGCGACGACGATTCCGTTCGCGAGCACGAGCGGCATGGGCATGGGACCGGAGTTGTAGAGCGCTGAGGGATGCACCGGCAGACGATGCACCCACTTGCGACCGAACGGCAGCTGGCAGGCGATGAGGTCGGTGAGCTGCCCGTCCGCGCTCGGCGTGCGCACGAACAGCATGCCCGACTCGCTCTCAAAGACCGCGTGGCGCCGCACGCCGACGAGCACATCGTCCGCATCGAGCTCGAGGCCCGCGATCCGCCGCGCAGCCCCGATGCGCGGGTTCACCGCGACGATGGCGCCCTTGGCTTTCCCCGTCGCGAGGTGGACGAGGTAGAGCTGCTCCCCGCTGCGCACGATCGAGTCGAATTCGATGCCTTCCTCGCACGGCACGTGCCACGCGCGCGCGCCGGAGTCGAGCTGCCACGCCGTGAGGCAGTCGCGCTCGCCCAGCGAGCTGGACTTGGGAAACGCCGGCAGGAACAGGCGCCCCGCGTCGATCCAAGCACCGGCCGCGTCCGCTTCGCTCACGTGCGCAGGCAAGCGGAAGATGCGCGTGCGACTGCCCGTGTAGGGATCGAGCACCACCGCGGGTGTCTGCGCCCAGTCGCTCGGCAGCAGGACGAGGTGGTCGGGACCGAGCACCGGTCGATGGGCCCACAATCCGGCGGGAACCGCTCGCTCCCAGAGCGCGATCCCGCTGCGCGGCTCGATCGCGACGAGACTGGCGCGACCATCGGCCGCGCGCGTGCTCGCGAGGACCAGTCCGCCGAGCGCCGCATGGTGCTCGATGCGAGCATTACTGGAATTCCAGCGCCAGAGCATGGCACCGCTGTGCGGATCGAGGCCCGTCAACTGCGTCGTGCCGCCGAGCACGAGCATGTCCGCGGCGAGTGCGGCGCGCGTCGTCGGCCGCACCGTGCCCGGCTCGAGCGTCTGCGTCCACAGCGCGACATTCGGGTTGAGCGCATCGACGACCTGCAGGATCTCGACGCGGGCTGTGCGCTGGATCTGCACCTGGATCCAGCGTCGCGCTCCACCGCTCGCTGGCGCCTCGAAGTGGCCGAGCAGCGCCGTCTGTCCCATTCCGAAGTAGGCGCTCGTGTCCTTGCCGTCGTAGTGCGCCAGCTCCGCCGACATCGGGCGTGCGGAAACGACCGGCTCCTGCGGCAAGGACTGCGCGAGATCGGCGAGCTTGCGCCCCTGATCGCGCGGCAGATCGCTCACCAGCTCCGGTCGCGCCAGCGCGGCTCGCCGCGCCAGCGCGGCCGCCAGCGGCAGGTTGCCGAGCTCCTCGAGCGCGGCGCGCAACACCATCAACGCCTGCAGCTCGGAGTTGCGCGCGACTTCGGGCGACCAATCGTCGGGGATGGCACGCTGCACGCCCCGCACGAGCGTGGGCCAGTCCCCTGTCTCGAGCGCCTGTTCGAGCCGCAGGCGCGCTGCCTCGAGCGCAGCGCTCGTGTGCGGGAAGAGCACGCTCACGCGTTCGAGCGCTATCGCGTCGGAGCGTTCTCGCGCCGCGACGAGGAGCTCGCTCGCGCGCAGTTCGTAGGGCTGGTGCTCGCTCCGGTTGGACTCCGCGAGCTCTCCGATGCGCGTGGACACCGCTAGCGCCGGATCGCCGGGCAGCTCCACATTCCCCCAAGCGGCGAGCAGGGCATGCAGTTCGCGGAACTCTCCCGAAGCATCCGCACGGCGGCGCGCGTCGCGGGCCGACTCGAGGGTCACGAACAGCGACACGGGCAGCACGCCCGTGGTGCTCGAGTCGGGCAGGCTGCCCGCGAAGCGCTCCGCGCCGCGCAGATTCCACCAGTCGAGCGGCATGTCGCGGTCCGCCGCGATGCGGCCGAGCTCTGCGAGCAGGAGGGCTCGGCGTTCGTGACGCTCGAGGAGCTCACACAGGTCGATGCGCTGCACATGCACGCGCACCAACGCCGCATCATCGGGAGCGAATTGAGCCGCACGGTCGAGCGTCTCGAGCGCTCGCAGCGCCTCCGCGGCGAGCTCGAGCGCATGCGCCTCGGCCAACAGGAGCGAGAAGACCCGCACGAGCGTCGGGGCGCGCAAGGCATCGTCCGCGGGCGTCGCGAAGCGCTCGATCTTCTCCCGCGCACGCGCGAGCAACTCCAGCGCGGTCAGGCTGCGTCCTCGTTCCATCTCGACCAGCGCGCGACGCTCGAGCACGCCCGCCCAATCGAGCAGCGGCTGCGGATCGTCGGGCGACTGCTCGCTCTGCAGCCGGAAGCGCTCCTCCACGGCGCGCCAGTCGATCACGCCAAACAGCGCGCCAGCGGTCGAGTAGAACAACGCACCATCGCCGCGCGCGACATTGCCGCTGCGCAGGCCCGCCTCCCAGTCCGAACTCGCCTCGGCGAACTCGCTCGCCAGTGCGTTGCGCAGGAGCGCCACGCGGCGGGTCGGGGTCGCCACGAGCACATGCTTTTCCGTCAACAGCGGGCGCGGCCACTCCGACAGGTTGGTGATGTCGGCGCTCTCCTGCAGCTCGGTGGGAGCAGCCTCGGCGATTCCGCGCGCAGCGCGCACGGAAACTACGCACTGACCCGAGAACCACACGCGCTCGCGATCGGCTCCGAGGAGCGCGAGCAACTCGCGCGACGGACGGCGCAGCGCTGAGGAGGGGCGAGACCACAGACGCGCGCCCGTCGCGAGATCGAGCGCGAAGAAGTCGTAGGAATCGATCGGCGCGCACACGACCACATCGCCGACGATGGCGGGGGACGCGGTGGCAAACACCTGCGGACGGTCGACGATCTCCCAGGGGGACGCGCGCGGCACGGGAATCTGCTCGTACAGCGCGTGCCAGACGATGTCGCCGTTCTGCAGGTCGAGCGCCGCGATCGAGCCGAGCTGCGTCGACACGATCACGCGCTCGCCCACGATCGTCACCGGGGCTGCGTTGTACTCGTGCAACTGGCGCCCAAACATGTTGAGCGCCATCTGTCCCGACATCAGCGCGCTCGACCACAGGCGCTCGCCGCTGTAGAGATCGAAGCAGCCCACATGCAGGTCGACGCGGCCCTGCATGCGGTAGTAGGGGACGAGCACGCGCGAACCGGAGATCACGGGCGGCGCGGCGACGCTGAGCTGGAACTCCAGCGGACCCGAGCTGCCGTTCCAATCGAGCGGAGGGCGGTGGTTCCACAGCTCCCGCCCGCTGCGCAGGTCGAACGCGTACAGCCGTCGCTCCGGAATCACATTGGTGATCTCGTAGTTCTGGTACATGTCGTTGTAGACGCTGCTGTAGGGGATCTGCAGCGCGGCGACGGCGACTCCGGCAGCACTCGCGGGACGCACCATCAGGGAACGACGGTGCAGGTTCTCGAAGAACTCGCGCCGCAACAGGGGACGCGAGCCGTTGGGGCGGTACTGCCCGCGATCGACCTGACTCCAGCCCGCGGGCTCGAGCGTTTCCCAGCGCTTCTCACCGCTCCAAGCGTCGAAGGCCCACAGTCGCAGCGTGTCGGTGACGAGCACCGTGTCGTCGGCGACGGTCGGGAAGATGCAGTTGCTCGAGCCCGTCGAGAAGGGCGTGAGCATGTCGTTGCGGGCCAGTGCCTGACTCCAGACGACCGAATCTGCGCCGGGCAGCGCCGGTTCGCGGCTCTCGACCACCGCGAGCGAGCGGGCGAGCGCGAGCCTGCGCGCCGCTGCCTGTGGAGATCCCTGAGGGAAGAGCCGTGACACGGCCTCTGCGCGCTGCCAGGAAGCCTGTGCCGCAAGCTGCTCGCCGAGCTCGAACTCGAGATCGCCCAGTGCCCACCACGCTTCGGCAGCCGCCGGTGTGAGCGGATAGCGCCGGGCCACATCGAGCAGTGCCCGCGCGTCGCGCGTGCGTCGCGCGACTTCGAGCGCCTCGCGCGCTTCCTCGCCGTAGCGGCTGGCGTACAGCGCGCGCGCCTCGGCGGGGAGCGACGCGAGCTTCTCTCTCGCCCATACCGCCGCGCCCTCGCGCGGGACATCGTCGCGGTCGTGTGCGATCTCCGGCGGCAGTAGCACCTCGCCACGATGCTGCGTCAGCAGCTCCTGCAGCAGCGTGAAGGCCTCGCCCCAGCGCTGGGCCGCGAGGTGAGTTTCGGCGCGCTCCGCCAGCGCGCGTGCCTCGCGCGTCTGCGGAATCGCGAAGCCGCGCGGCACCGCCTCGGGCTCATCGTCCTGTGCATGCGCGCGCCGCGCGGACACGCTCGCACCGAGCGCGCACAGGAGCGCGAGCGTGGCGAGCGAGCGTGCGAGACATGCTTGCATGGCGTTCAGATGAGCTCGAACTTCTTGCGCAGGATCCACTCGATCGCGAGCACGAGCAGCGCCGCGAGCAGCGTCGGCCAGCGGTCCCAGATGTCGTCGAGCCGCGCCGAGATCGGATCCGCGCGCGACTCGTCGCCCGGCAACTCCGCGAGCAGCTCGTCCATGCGCGTCGGATCGACGGCCTTGCCGCGCGAGAGCGCGCTCGCTTCCGCGAGCATTTCCGGCGCAGGTGCCGGATCGCGATTCTCGAGGCTCGGCAGCACGACCTCGAACTCCGTCGAAGCCCTTCGCTCGGACCCACTCTCGATCCACACGCGGTACAGCCCCGTGCGCGCGGGCTCGATCGCTCCGCGGTACATGCCGGGCCGCCCCTCGGTCGCTCCGACGACGAGTTCGCTCGAGGAACCATCCGGCCCACTCCAACGCACGGCCTGCGTCCCTTGGCTGCTCGGCCGGTAGTCGTCGTCGAGCACGCGTGCCTCGATCGCCACGCGCTCGCCCAAGTCGTACTGCGTGCGCGCGAGCTCGAGACGGTAGCGACGATCACCGCTCTTCATGCGGCCGAGCGCGAGCCAGCGGATCGCGTTGCGCCAGAAGCGCTGGTGATAGCGCGGACCGAAGTGGTAGAGGAAGCGCCATGTCTCGTCGACCGCGAGGAACAGCGTGCGTCCCGCCGGGTAGTAGCCCGCGACGGCCAGCGGGTGGTTGCCGTAGGCGTTCGAGTCGGTGGGGTGACGCAGCAGCACCTGACTGCCGGGCTTGGCGCGGTGCACGGGCACATAGAAGTACATGCCCTGCAGGCCGCCCTCGTCTTCCCACAGTGCGCGGTTGGTCTCGAGCTCCGGGTGCAGGCGCACGATCTCGTGCGGATTGAGGCTGTCCTCGAGCCTTGGATGGAACTCGCGCGTGAGGTCGCCGGCTCCGGTGCGGAGCTCGGCGTCGTCGAACATCACGGGCAATAGCTGCGCGAGCGGCGTGTCGAGGTACGCCTTCGGCAGGTCGTACTCGCCCGCGAGGAAGCACAGGCCGCCGCCGCGCTCGACGAACTCGACGAGCGCCTTCATGAAGTCGTCGCAGCGGCGCGGATCGGGCGAGATGGCGAAAGGATTCACATCGCCCAAGATCACGACATCGTAACCGTCGAGCAGCTCATGGCGGCCGGTCGGCACCGCGCGCAGCGGCTCCGCGCCCGGCGAGGCTTCCTGAAGGAAGTCCGAGTTCGCCGACAGCAGGAACGCGCGGAACTCGATGTTCTCGTCGGCGCGCTTGAGCATGTCGAGCGCGAGCCGGCGGTACTCCCAGCGCGGATAGCCATCGATGTAGAGCACGCGCACCTTTTGCGGGCTCACATGCACCGCGACCTCGAGCGCGTTGTCGTCGAGCAGCGTCTCGCCTTCGAGCGGCGCGACTTCGACGCGGAAGCGGCGCTGCTGCGTGCGGCGATCGGCGGGGCCTGCGCGAGCGACGAGCGTGGCGCGCTCGCCCGTCTCGGAGAGCTCGATCTCTTCGGTCGAGAGCACGCGCATCGCGCCACCGCGCTCGGGATCGTATTCCTCGAGCCGCACGCTGGCCCGGCCGCTGCGCTCCACGCCGCGCGCGATCACGCGCACGCTGACCTCGATCTCGTCGCCCTCGAACGCCGTCGGAGGCGCTTCGACGAGCTCGAGCACGAGGTTGCGCTCGGGCCGCGTGTCGCCGATCACGACCGTGTGCACCGGAATCCCCGCGGCTCCTGCGCTGCGCGCGGCCTCCGCGATGGGGAGCCCAGCGTTCTGTCGGCCGTCCGAGATGACCACGATGTCGGTGATGTGCCGCCCGCGATGTTGGGCCATGGCCTCGGCGAGCGCGTCGCCGAGCTGGGTCGCATGTCCGCGCCCGTGCAGAGTCGCACCGCCGGTCCAAGGCTCGAGCGAGCTCGAGAACCTGAATCTGCGCGCGATGTAGTCACCGCTTTGCAGTCGCGGCGCGAGCACCTGTTCCGCGAGCGCCTGCGCGATCTGCGAGCGCGTCGCCTGCGCCGGATCCGCGATGCCGGACTTGGCGAGCGCCGCGCGCAACTTGGGATTGCTCGCGTACGCGTCGCGCCGCTGCATGCTCGCCGAGTCATCGACGAGCACGAGCACTTCGGCCTTCTGGATCTCTTCGCGCCGCGTGACCTTGACCGGGCGGAAGATCACGGCCATCAGGATCGCCAGTGCCAGGAAGCGCAGCGCCGCGAGCACCCCTCGGCCACCATTCGCGATGCGCTCGCCGCGATAGCCCAGCCACGCGACCAGCGCGAGCGCGGGCAGCACGACGAGCGCCAGGACCCATGTCTCCGGCAGATCGAGCAGCCGGAAGGTCTCGCGCAGGTCCGTCGAGGCCTGCAGCAAGACGAGCGGAGAGAGGTTCACGGGGTGCTCCTCGATCGCCCGATCCACGCGGCCCACAGCGACTCGCAAATCAGCGCGACGAAGCACGCGATGGCGATGCCGCGCCACAGCTCGCCCTTGGGCGGCGCGCTCTCTTCCAAATTGCTTGCGTGCGTCTCGCCCGCGCTCGCGAGCTCGAGCGACGGATGCACGCCGACGAGCTCGACGGCCGAGATGCGCGCGAGCGCGCCTTCGCGCGGATCGAGCTGCGCCGCGAACGGCTCGCCCGGCCCGCCTTCCGCCTCGATGCGGTACACGCCCGCGCGCTCGGTCGCGCCGAGCGCGGTGACGCGCCGGCGGGTCGCTCCCGCGGCCGGATCGCCGGCATCGAGCGGCCGTCTCGCACCCTCGGGCAGGACGAGCTCGACGCCTTGGCGGAACGACTCGATGTCGAGCGCGAGCGCGCCGCCCACGGGCACATTGCGCGGCGGCACGGCCGAGCGGCCGGCGTAGCGCAACCACTCGTACACGAGCGGAACGAGCGTGCGCGGCGACTCCGGCAGGCGCGTCCACTCGGAATCGATCGAGGTGGTCCAGAGGAACACCTTGCCGCGGTCGTAGGCCTTCTCGATGAGCAGCGGGCTCCCCGCCTCGTCGTCGAGGCGCGCGAGCACGCGTGCGCCTTCGTGCGCGCGCGCGCCGCAAAACTCGTAGATCGGCACCTCGGTGAGCAGCGGCCGCCAGCGTTCGTCCGCGAAAAAGCGGAAGGCCGGGTGATCGAGCACGAACTCGCGCACGCGGTGGTAGCCGTCGCGGCGCGCGATCGCCACGCGTCCGCCGAGCTCCGCCGGAGCGAGTCCCGTGCCGTCGGCCTCGAAGAGCCGCTGGTTGAAGCCCGCCGCGTCGACCTTGTCGCCGAGCGTGATCACGAGCGCGCCGCCCTCGGCGACCCAGCGCTCCAGCCGTTCGATGGAATCCTGCGCGAGGCCATCGATGTTCGCGAGCACGACGACATCGACCTGCGCGAGGTCGAGCGATGGATCGCGCAGCTCGTGCGGCTCGACCGTGCGCGGCTCGAACGGACGCGCGGCGCCGCCCGCGAGCACCTCGTCTCCGCGCGGGGGATCGAGCACGGCACCGAGGAAGCCGACTTCGTCTCGCTCGATTTCCGGCCGCGGCTCGCCGTTCACGAGCAGCACGCGCACGGCGGGCGGCACGAGCACGACCTGCGCGCGCACGTCGTCCGTTGCGAGTCGATCGGACTCGATGCGCGCCGAGAGCACGTGCGCTCCGGCCGTCGGGAACACGACGGGGAACACGACCTTGCCTTCGCCCTGCGAGGGAACATCGACCGGCCGATAGGGGAGCTTGCCGTCCTCGTCGATCGTGAGCGTGACGCGCACGCCGTTGCGCGCGACCGGCCCGAAGTTCCGCACCGTCACCGCGACATCGCACGGCGCCTGCGGCCCGAGCACTTCCGCAAGCGGCTCGATCGCCGTGACGCCGAGGTTCGGCGGCACCTCCTCGCGCGGACCGAGGTCCTCGACCGCGACGCGGCAGCCGAGCTTGCGCAGCGCCTCGAGCTGTTCGCGCAGCGCCGGCGCGCCCACTTGCTCGCCGCCGCTCTCGAAGTTGCGCCGTTGCAGGTCCGTGAGCAGCCGCACCTCGAGCGAGCTCTGCGCCGAGCCGCGCGCGTCCTCTTCCGCCAGATGTACGACCTCGCCGAGCGCCGCCGCGAGATCGAGTGACTCGTCCGAGGGCGCCTGCAGCGTTCCGAGCACGCTCAAGGCCTCGTCGGGCCTGCGCCATGCGACGAGTCGCGGCCGCGCGCTCGCCACGATCACGCGCACGCGATCATCGCGCGCCGCATCGAGCTCGAGCACGATCTCCCGGGCGCGCTCGACGATGCGCTCGAAGCTGCTCTTCATGTCCGCGCGATAGCCGGTCGACGCGGAGGCATCGATCACCAGCGCGAGGTCCCGGCGACTCTGCGCGAGCGCCGCGAGCGGCGACTGGTCGCCGACGAACGGCCGCGCGATGGCGAGCGCGAGCAGCGCGACCGCCGCCATGCGCAGCAAGAGCAGGATCAGGTTCTCGAGCTGCGCGCGCCGCCGCGTCTTGCGATACGCCGCGAGCACGAAGCGCATCGCCGCCCACGGCATCGGCTTGTAGCGCTGCCGGTTGAGCAGGTGGATCGCGAGCGGCACGAGCGCGAGCAGCGTGCCGGCGAGCAGGGCGGGATTGACGAAGCCGTCGAACAACTGCCTAGCGCCTTCCGCCGCGCGCGCGCGCCTTGCGGTGCGCGAGGTATGTCGTCAACGCCGCTTCGAGCGTGCGCGAGGTGTCGAGCTGCACATAATCGATGCCCATCGTCGCCGCGTGGCGCGCGAGCTCGCGATTGTGCGCGGTGAGCTCCTTCACATAGGCCTGCCGCAATGTCTTGGGATCCACCTTCAGCACGCCCGCGCCCTCGAGTCCGTCGAGGCGCACGAGGCGCGCGATGTCGAACGAGAGCTCGAGCGGATCGAGCACTTGGAACAGGATCGGCTCGTGTCCGTCGTGGCGCAGTCGCCGCAAGCCCTCGATCACGCTCGGGATGTCGTCGAAGAAGTCGGAGTGGATCGCGACGATGCCGCGCTTGCGCAGGCGTCCCGCGAGCCACTGCAGGACCCCGCCGACGCCCGTGGGCCCGCTCGGCTGCGCGGCCTCGAGCGCGCTCCAGATCGCGTGCTTCTGACGCTCGCCCGACGACGGCGGCACCTTGACGCGCTCCTTGGCATCGAACAGCACCAGCCCCGATGTGTCGCGCTCGCCGATCACCAGATGCGCGAGCGCTGCCGCGCACCAGCGCGCGTAGTCGAACTTGCTCCACTCCAGCGACCCGAACGCCATCGACTCGCTCGCATCGACGAGCAAGTGACACGCGAGCGTCGTCTCCTCGAACATCTCCTTGACCACGAGGCGGTCCGAGCGCGCAAACACCTTCCAGTCGAGTCGCCGCAGTTCGTCGCCCGCGATGTACTCGCGAT
>VGYZ01000018.1 GCA_016872795.1 Planctomycetota bacterium | reverse complement strand
GGCGCGAGCGAGCGCTGGTAGACGCCGTCGCCGTTCTCCGCGAGCACGAGCGCATCGAGGTCGTCGGTGCCGACGCCGAAGCGATCGAGACCGAGCTGCGGAGCCGTCGCGAAGTGCACGATGGCGCTCGCACCGACGGTGCGCTTGAGCACATCCGCGCTCGAAAAGCCGTTGGCGGCAGCCGAGCCGGAGTTCGCGACTTGGTTCAGGCGATCGAGAAACGTCGCGTCGAGCGAGAAGTACACGCGCGGCGCGGTCGCGAGGTCGGTGCCGATCTCGAGCGCGTCGAGGTTGTCGCCGGGGTAGGGGAAGGGCGTGTTGGTGTTGCGCGGCTCGAGCAGGCCGAGGCCCGGGCCGAAGAACGAGTTCGCGCTCGGCAGGCCGTTGCCGTCGTAGACGAGCGTGTTGTTGCGCGGCGTGAAGTTGGGCCCGAGCGGCGGGCTCGGCAGGTTCACGTCGCCGTAGATGTCGGCACACGCCTCGAAGACGCCCGGCCCGAGCGGCGGCACGGTCGGGTTGCCTTGGTTGCGCACGCTCGCGTGCGGCGGATTCTGCGGCGTCGCGGGATGGCCCGAGGCCCATTCGTCGACCGAGAACAGGACGCGCGGGCGGCGCGGCTGGTTGAGCCGGAAGAGCGCGTCGTCGCCGCCGGAGAGCGCGTCGATGTCGATCTGGCACGCGGTGCCGCCGGTGTGGCCGACGCAGTTGCTGTAGCCCTGCAGGAAGAGCAGGTCGCCGGTGAGCAAGATGCGCGGAGCGAGCTGGGCACCCGTGGTGGTCGCGCCCGGCTCCAGCACATCGGCTTCCGTGATCGGTTGCGGCGTGATCGACGAGTCGGGGCGCGACACGCTCTGGCTCTTCCAGTCGATCGAGAACTGGACTTGGAGCTGCGCCGAGGCCGAGGTGGCGAGCAGCGACGCGGCGGCCATGCGCAGAGCCACGCGGCGCAGGTGCGCGGGCTGTTCGCGAGTGAGGCGGTCGGAGTGGCTCATGGCGTCGTCTTTCGCTTGGGACCCGCGTGTGTCGGCGGTCGCCGCGCTGGGTGCCGCGTTCGAGATCGCCGCGGGCGTTCCGGCTGCCCCTTCAGCCTACCGGATCCCCTTCAGGCTGCCTGGAACACGGCGGATCCCAGCGCTTCCAAGTGCCAGAAGGGCCCGCGCGCTGGACATACAAGACGGAAAAAATTGCGCGCGGGTTCCGCGGCCTCCGCGAGGCGGGCCATTGCGGCGGCGGCTCGAGCGGAGCTCAGGGCGTCAGGGCGACCCGCAGGCCGAAAGCGCCGGCGCGGTTGCTCGGGCGCACCGCCACGCGCACGGAGGTGCGGCAGTGGGTGTCCACGAAGTACCACGAGCCGCCCCGCAGCACGCGCATGTGGCCGCGCTCGGGGCCCGCCGGGTCGTTCACGCTGGTGATGTGCCGCAGGTACTCGACCTCGCCGTACCAGTCCTCGCACCACTCCCACACATTGCCGAGCATGTCGTGGAAGCCGAGCGCGTTGGCGCGCCGCGTGCCGATGGGGTGCGTGCTCCCTTCGGCGTTGCCCCTGTGCCACGCCACTTCGTTGATCGGTCCATGATGCGGATCGCCGCTGCCGGCGCGCGCCGCATACTCCCACTCGGCCTCGGTCGGCAACCGCAGTCCGGCTCCGGCGCGCGCGAGGAAACCCTCGGGGCCGCGCGCGTCGAGCCAACTGATGCGCTCGACCGGGTGCTCGGCGTTGGCGCAACGGGCCGGATTCGCGCTCATGACGCGCTCCCACTGCGCTTGGGTGACCTCGTGCCGCCCGAGATAGAAGGGCTGGGTCAGGCGCACGCGGTGCGCCGGTTTCTCGTCGTTGGCGGCGTCGACATCGCCTTGGGAGGCACCGCGGCGATAGTCGCCTTGGGGCACGAGCAGCAGCTCGACCCCCGAGGCGTCGTGGCGCACGCGCCACGGCCAGCCGCTCTCGACGATGCGCTTGCGCCAGCGCGGATCCTGCACCACGAGCGGATCGGGCGCGACCTCGAGCACGGAGGCCCACGGCAGACGCGGATCCTCGATGCGCGTGGGCTCCGCCTTCGGCGCGGAAGCGCGCGGCTCGCTCGCGCTCGCGCTCGACAGTCCTCCCAGATGCACGGCATCGAAATCCGCCGCCACGCGCACGCCGTTGTAGCTCGCGCGCATGCCCTCCCATTCCGGCAGGCGATTCGAGACGCGACAGCCCTCGCTCTCCTGGGCCCAAGAGCTGCCGCGCAGGGTGCGCTGGGTCTTCGAGCGCGTGCCGCTGTGCCCCGGGTCCGACTCGTAGGCGTCCTCGCACCACTCCGAGACATTGCCGAGCATGTCGGCGAGTCCGAGCGCGTTGAGTTGCTTCTGGCCGACGCCGTGCGTGCGGGAGGCGGAGTTGTCCGCGTGCCACGCGATCGAGTCGAGGTTGCCGTGGCGCGGTGCCGTGCTGCTCGCGCGCGCGGCGTATTCCCACTCGGCTTCGCTCGGCAGGCGCAGGCCGCCGCCCGCCCGCGCGAGGAAGCCCCTGGGCGCACGCAGGTCCGACCAGCTCACGCCCTCGACGGGCAGGTTCTCCTCGCCGCGAAACGAGCTCGGGTTGGTGCGCTCGACGCGCGTCCACTGGCCTTGGGTGAGCTCGCAGCGCCCGAGGTAGAAGCCGCGCTCGAGCGTCACCGTGCGGGTCGGCCGCTCGTCATCTTGGGCAGCGCGGTCGCCGGGCGATGCTCCGTACTCGAAGCTGCCGGGCGGGATCAGCACCAGCTCGGCCCCCGTGCGGCGGTGGCGCACCTTCCACGGCCGGCCGCAGGCCGCGATGGCCCGCCGCAGGCTGGCGTCGGGGACCGCGAGCGGGTCGGGGGCGAGCTCGACCACCTCGTAGGGGGCGACATCGAGCGGGACGGTGGCGGGCGCGCGCTCGTTCTTCGCAGCGCAGCTTGCGATCCACAGGCACATCGAGATTGGCAACAGCGGGGGGTAGGTGAGGACGCGCATGCAGGCCGCTATCGGCCACGCCGGGGGCCCGATCCGCAGTCGTCGCTGCTGAAACTGTTGCCAGCTTCGAGCCGTGCAGCTTGCTCCAAGGCGAGCGGGACCCCCGTGCTGACACGGAAGTCCCGCTCAGTGGCCGCTAGAACTTATTTCAGGGCACGAAGGTCGCCCGCACCGCGTTGGAGAGGTTCGAGCCGTTGCCGCAGGGGCCGGTCGGGTCGCGGTACCAGCTCTGGAAGCCCAGCACGGCGCCCGGAACGATCCAGTTCACGGCCGGGAAGCTCGCCACCGTCAGCGCGGCGAGGCCGGGGCCGTAGGTCGCGCTGCCGATGGCTCCCGAGTTCTTCGGCGCGAAGCGCGAGATCGGACCGGCGAGGCAGCGGCGGCCGTCCGCGAACGGGGCGGGGGCGAGGAAGTTGCCGCTCAACATCAGGAACAGCTGCTTGTTGATCGGCATCTGCGCGGTGGTGAGGACAAGGTCATCGGCCGCCACGCTCGTCGAGCCGCTCGGGGTCAGCGTGGCGCCGACGCCGGTCGAGTTCTTGCAGCCCGCGTTGGCGTCGTCGTTGCCGCACGGGCCCATCGGCGCCGGGCAGAAGCAGAACTTGCCGTAGAGTATCGGCGGGTTGCAGGCGTCGGGGATGCCGTCGTTGTTGAGGTCGGGCGAACCGCCGATGCGGATCTCGAGCGAGTCTTCGACACCGTTTCCATTGCAATCGAAGAACGGTGAGGTCGGGAGCTCGAGCGCGTCGAGCTCATCATTGCGCAGGAACATGCCCTGTCGAACGGTCGCGAGGCCGAGGTTCTCGGCGGCGATGAAGATGCCCGGCATGGGCGAGAGACCGCCCGGAACCGGCGGGACGAGCACATCGCCCTCGCTGATCGGGAGGCCGAAGATGCTGTCGGGGCGACCGATGACCGCCGAGCCGCGGCGCACGGAAAAGAGCAGCAGGTCTTGGCCGAAAATCCAGTCGTAGGGTGAGAGCGCGCGCTGCCAACCGGGGACATTGTTCTCGCAGATCACCAGCGCATCGAGGTCATCGGTGTTCGGGCCGAATTGGTCGAGGCCGAGCTGGTTCGCTGGCGCGTAGAGCAGCGGTGGCATGTTCGGTATCGGCGTCACGAGCACATCGCCGCCCACGAAGCCGTGAGCCACGGCCGAATTGCTCCCCGGAATCCCGGTCCACGGATCGATGAGTGCGCCATCGAGCGAGAAGAACACGCCCGTCAACGGCCAGTTCTGCGCCAACGGGAGCCAGCTCGCGAGGGCATCGAGGTTGTCGCCGCTGGTCGGGAGCGCCGCTCCCGGGAAGGTCGGCTCGCGCAGACCCAAGCCGCGGTAGCGGAAGGCGCTCGCCCCTTGGACACCGTTGCCATCGAGCACCGCGGTCGAGCCGGGCATCGGAGTACCGAAGGGGGCTAGCGGACCGGGGCCGAGCGCCAAGCTCACGAACATGTCTGCCGCGCTCTCTCCGAGCGGCGCCTCGCTGACGATGCTCGGCGCCGCCGGCAACATCATTCCGACGGCGTCCGCATCGACAGACAAATAGAGGTGGCGAATGGGCTGGTTGGGCTGGATCAACTCCGCTTTGCCCATGCAGACGGCGTCGAGTTCGATGCCGCAGGGCGTGCCGCCCATGTGGCCTACGCACGCAGCGTGCTGCGCGAGGCCGAGGTGCATCGGTACGGGCACGAAGCCCGGGCCGGCCTTCACATGCACGGAGGGAGTCGGCGCAGGTCCGAACTGCGGGTACATGCTCGGGGCCGGGGCGAACAGCAGGTCGCCTTCGGTGATGGGTTGAGCGAGCATGGAATCCGGCAGTCCGACCGTCGGACTCTTCCAGTCGATCGAGAAGAGCGGCTGGCGGCTCTGGGCGGAAGCGAGCGCGGAGAGAGCGAGCGCGGCGACTAGCGTGGGGGGGAGTGTGCGATGCATGGGCGTGGTTCTTGATCTTTGCAGGGAAGGCGAGCCACTCACTCGCCGTGCTCCCAAGGGACCGCGCCCAGCGGCGCTGGACAGGAATTGCGGCAAAAAATCAGCCGCGCACGAACAAGGCCTCGAGGCCGTGGAAGTGCCATGTGTCGCGCCAGCGCGGCGTGCGCGTGACGCGCAGGGCGGGCAGGCGTTCGAACAGCACTTCTAGTGCGACCTGTAGCTCGAGTCGCGCGAGCGGAGCGCCGACGCACACATGGATGCCGGCGCCGAAGCTCAGATGCGGGTTGGGAGTGCGGGCGGCGTCGAAGCGCTCGGGCTCCGCGAAGCGCGCTGGATCGCGATTGGCGGCGGCGAGCAGCAGCCCGACGCGCTCGCCCTTGCGGAAGCGATGCCCCGCGTAGTCGAGGTCGGCGAGCGCGTAGCGTGTGAAGAGATGCAGCGGTGCGTCGAAGCGCAGCGTCTCCTCGCTGTGTCCGCTCGGATTCGCGCGGAATGCGCCGGCTGTGTCGGGCACGTTCTCAAGTAGCGCGAGCGTGCCATTCACGATCGCGTGGACGCTCGCCTCGTGCCCAGCGTTGAGCAACAGGATCGAGGTCGTGACGAGCTCGTCCTCGCTCATGCGCGCGCCGTCCGCATCCTGCGCGCCGAGCAGCTGCGAGAGGAAGTCATCGGCAGGCCGCGCCCGGCGCTCGGCGATCAGGCCGCGCATGTAGGCGCCGAACTCGAGCGTGGCGGCGACGGTCCGGCGCTCGACCTCGGCATCGCGGCGTGTCTGGTAGATCGCGACCATGTCGTGGGACCACGCGAGCAACGCGGGCGCCATCGCGCGCGGAACGCCGAGAAAATCGGCGATCACGAGCACTGGAATCGGGCTGGCGTAGCTCGCGAGCAGGTCGAACTCGCCGTTGCGCGGCAGCGCGTCGAGCAGCTCGTGCGCGAGGGCCGCGATGCGCGGGCGCAGCGGCTCGACGCGCCTTGGCAGGAAAGCCGCGTTGACGAAGGAGCGCAGGCGCGTGTGGCGCGGCGGCTCGAGCTCGAGCAGCGAGTGACGCTCGAAGTCGTGGAAGGGCGCGAGCGCGGGCGAGGGCTCTGGCCAGCCGAGCTCCGCGCGCGTGGCGATGTGCAGGACCTCGCGTCCGAAGCGCCGGTCGCGCAGTAGAGCGTTCACATGCTCGTGGTGCGCCGTGACCAGCAGCCCGAGCTGGTCCCAGAACACGAGCGGACCGGCGCGGCGCAGCTCGTCGTAGCCGGGGTAGGGGTTCGAGAAGAACGCGGGATCGCGCGGGTCGATGTGCACGCACTGAGGGATAGCGGGGAGCGCGGAGGCGCTCAATGTCCGAGTCCGCACTCGTCGGGAACACCGTCCTCGTCGAGGTCCGACGATGTGCCGTTGGCGATGTCGAGCGCGTCCTCGATACCGTTGCCGTTGCAGTCGCGGCCGAGAGACGCCGCGTGCGAGCGGGTCGGCTCGCACTCGCGGGCGGCGAGCGAGAGCGTGACGATGGCGCAGGCGATCCACAGCGGCAGGCGGCGAGTGCGAGGTGCGTGCATGGCGAGCTCCTTGGCTCACAAGTGCGCACGCTCGGCGCCGCTGGACAGCAATCCCCACTTTTTTCGCGCGCGGACTCAGCGGAACGGAAGCGGAGCGGCGAAGCGCCGCTCGCGCTCCTCTTCCCAGCGGTACAGCTCGCGCGGCGCGCGAGCGCGCGCGGCCGAGGTCGGATCCACGGGCCAGATGTGCGCCGAGCCATCGGCGCAGCCCGAGATCACGCGCGGCTCGCCCTCGTCGCGGCTGAACGCCGAGCAGGTGACCGCAGCGGGGAAGTCCGTGCGGCGCGCGACGGGCTCGCCGGTCTTCGACTCGCGCACATACACGCTGCGATCCTGGGAGCAGGTGAGCGCGAGGTCCGCGAACGGATGGAAGTCGCCGCCCGTGACGGGCGCGGTGTGGCTGAAGCGGTCGATCACGGGCTTGTTGGTCGCGAGATCGAGTGTGCGCACCACGCCACGCCCCGCGGCGCCCACTGCGAGCAGCAGTCCTCCGCTGCGGTCGAAACGCAGCTCGCGCGCGAGGAAGAGCTCCTTAGGCGGGGGCAGCGGAGCTCCCTCGACCAGCGCGAACATCCGGAGTCGACCGTCCGCGCACACCAGCGCCACTTCGGACCCGTCGGAGCGAGCGGCTAGCTCGACGGCCTCGGCGCTGCCGCGCGCAGACTTCCACGCGCGACGCACGCTGCTCTCTCTCGAGCCCAAGTCGATCCACGCCAGTTCTTGTCCTTCGAGTGCGAGCACGCAGCGCGTCGGACCGGCCCATGTGAGCGCGCGCGCGCCCGTGCCGAGCATCTCGAAGCTCGCGCCATTCCACAGCAGCGCGGTTCCATCCTCGCGGCGCACGAGAAAGCGTGTCTGCGCTGGCGCGGGCTCGAACGCCAGCTCACACGCATCCGAACCAGCGTCCGCGAAGACCTCGAACGAGCCGGCGGCGGTGAGCCAGCCCGCTCGCCCATCGCGCAGGATCGCCAGCGCGCGTCCATCTGGCGCAAAGCCCGCGACGGCGGCCTCGGAGCCAGCTTCCCCGATGCGCGCGAGCTCCGTCCCGTAGGGCAGCTCGCTGCGACCTTCGGCGCGACTCGGTGTGTGCCACAGACGCGCGGTGCCGTCGACCGACACCGTGAGTGCCTGTCGCCCCGTCGGAGACAGCTCGACATGCAGGATCGCGCCCTCGTGTCCGTCGAGTGTGTAGATGTCCGGTCGATTTTCGCTCCACCACACGAGCGCGAACGGCGCGAGACCGTGCGTGACCACGCGCCGTCCATCGCGCATCCAGCGTGAACTCACAGGTCGCACGCGCTCGCTCAAGGTCCGTCGGAGCTCACCGTCCGAGTTCCAGAGGGCGAGCCCCGGATCGCGCGTCGCCGCGAGGATCGAGCCATCGAAGCTCGAGACATCGAGCGACTGCACGCGATCGCCGAGCGCTGTGGAGAGCACCGTCGCGGTGCGCGTCGAGAGTTCCCAGCGCAGAGCGCGCGCGGTTCCGCCGGGCGCGTCGATGCCCACCACGAGCGAGCGACCATCGCGCGAGAAACGCACGCCGGACAGCGAGGCCGCGTGCTCCAGCGGCGCACCGAACGACTCGCCCGAAGGCAGCCGCCACAGGCGTACCGAGCCGTCGAGCGACGCCGTGGCGGCGAGCGAGCCATCGGGAGACACATCGCTGTCGGCGATCGCATCCGCATGGCCTGCGAGCGTCGCGAGCAGAGTTCCATCGCGCGCGTCCAGCACCACGGCTTCGTTCGCGCGCAGAGAAATCGCGCGCGCGAGCTGCGCGCTGCTCACCAGCAGCCAGCGCCCTTCGGAATCGCTGCGCACGCGATTGAAGCGCTCGGCGGCGACCTCGAACGCCGCGCGCTGCTCGCCGGTATCGAGATCGAGCATCACGCCTCGGCCGTTGCGAGCAAGGGCGACGGCGGAGCGGCGGCCGGGAATCAGCTCGAGCGCCACCCAGCTCGCAGCGAGACCTTCGATGCGCGCGCGCGCGACCCCATCGACGAGCGAGTGCAGGACGAGCGCGGGCTCCGCCGTTGCGAAGAGCGCGAGATCGCGCTCGACATCACAGCGCACGAATTCGAGCGGCGCCGAAGCGACGGCGAACTCGAGCACGCGTTCACGACGCTCGACATCCCACACGCACGCGGAGCCGTCGATCAGCGCACCCACGACGCGCCGCCCGTCCGGCGCGAGATCGAGGTCCGCAACGATCTGGTCCTTGGGTGTCGTCAACACCACATCGAGCCAGCACTGCTCGAGCGCCGCGAACAGCGCCGAGCGCGTTGCATAGCCGGGTGCGCGATCGACCGCGCGCAAACCGAGCGCAAGCGCCGCGGCGGGGTCATCCGCGAGCAGGTCCGCGGAGCGCATCGCGAGGTACCGACCGAGCACGCTGTCGAGCGCAGCATCTTCGCGCTTGCGGGCTTCGAGCTCGCCGAGCAGCGCTTCGCTGCGTTCGCGTTGGGCTTGCCCCTCACGCTCGAGCGCCGCGCGCTCGCGCTGACCTAGATAAACCGCACCGCCGACCGCGAGTGCCGCTGCGCCGAGTGCCATGGCGAGCGCCGGGTGCCGCTGCGTCCAGCGGCGCAGCTTGAGCAGCGCGCTCGCGGGCCGCGCGCGGATCGGTTCGTACTCGCGAATGCGACGCAGGTCCTCGGCGAGGTCGAGGGCGCTGGCGTAGCGGCGCGCGACATCTTTCTCGAGAGCGGTCTGGAGCACGACCGCGACATCCTCCCCGTGCACGCCGAGGCGACCGCGCGGATTGGGCAGCGGCTCGGTGCGGATGGCGTGCAACAGCGCCGCGACCGACTCGCCGAGGAACGGGCGGTGCAGGGTTAGCGCTTCGTAGAGGCTTGCGCCCAACGACCAAACATCGCTGCGGCGATCGACGCCTTGCGCAGTGCCTTCGATCTGCTCCGGCGACATGTACGCCGGAGTGCCGAAGACCTCGCCCGAAAGCGTGCGTTCGTGCAGCTCCGCGCGCTCGTCCCGCGCTTGACCGAAGTCGAGCAGCACCGGCTCGCCCGCGCGCGTCACCATCACATTGCCCGGCTTGATGTCGCGGTGGACCACTCCGGCCTCGTGCGCGGCGTGGAGCCCGCGTGCGGCCCGTTCGAAGAACGCGAGCACGCGCCGCAGCTCGACAGGCGTGCGCGGCGGCAGGGGCAACGCATCGTCGGCACGCTGGTTACCCGCACGGGCACGCGCGATCGCGCTCGCGAGCGTTTCCCCCTCGATGGCGCGCATCGCGATGTACGGCGGATCGTGCTCGACTTGCGCCTCGTACACGGGGCAGATCGACGGATGCTCGAGGCGTGACACGACTTCCGCCTCGCGCTGGAAGCGGCGGCGGCGATCGGAGGAGAGCAGCGCGAAGCTCGAAGGCATGAACTTCAGCGCGACATGGCGCGCGATGCGCGTGTCGTCCGCGAGCCACACCGCCCCCTGCCCGCCGCTGCCGAGCTCCTTCAGCAGTCGGTAGGGACCGATGCGACGCTCGTCGACGCTCGCGCTCTGCGGTTGTGGTGCTGCCGCGCCGACGAGGCGCTCGTACTCGTGCGAGAGCGCGGCGTCGCGGCCCGGATAGCGCTGCTGGTAGTGCGCCAGCGGGAAGTCGCGGCCCTGTTTGCGATCGCGATGAAACTCGTCGACGAAGTCGAACAAGTCCGCATCGTCGAACTCCTTGGGGCCGCTCACGCCCCGATTCTAGTCGCGCCGGGCCCGCGGGCGTCAGCGTGATAGCATGGACCGTCGGATGGCCCCTGAGCGCCCCAGCCCCGACGACCCCGAGCGCATGGACACGCGCGAGCTCGCGCGCCGGGCGCACTCCGGCGATTCGGCGCGCTTTGCGGAGCTCTACGAGCGCATAGCTCCGTCGCTCTACACTTGGGCCGAGCTGCGCATTCGCGCCGAGCTGCGCCAGTGGATCGATCCGGGCGATGTGGTGCAGGAAGTGTGGTGCCGCGCGTGGCGCGTGTTCGCCATGTTCGACCCGGCGACGAGCAGCTTTCGCTTCTGGGTCTTCCGCATCGCCAAGCATGTGCTGATGGAAGCGTTCCGCAAGCTCGATAACCCCGCGTTCAAGGCGCGCTCTCGCGACGGAGCCTCGAAGGCGCTCGAGCTGCTCGATGTGCCCGACAGCGCGACCGCCGTGAGCCGGCGCGTCTCCAAGGACGAGTCGCTCAAGCTCGTGGCGAAGTGGGTGCAGTCGCTCGAGGAGGAGGACCGCATGCTGCTCATCCACTACGGCATCGAGGGACTGACGCAGGCCGAAGTCGCCGAACGACTGCAGCTTCCGCGCGAGACGGTTGCCAAGCGCTGGCAACGCCTGTGCGTGCGCATCGCCGAGCAGAAGCTGCCGCGCGAGCTGTTCGCGGCACTCGAGGCGAGCTGATCACAGCGCGCTCACCGGCGGGGCTCGGTCCACGGCTCCGCAGCTCGATCTCGCGCCCCGTCGTCAGCGGCGAGCGTCGAGCGGGGCGAGCAGCGCGGCCGAGGGTGCTGCGCCCGTGAGGCTCTCGAGGAACGCGACAAGATCGGCCGCTTCGCTGGCCGAGAGTTTCAGCGGCTGTAGGACCTGTTCTTGGTGGTGCCCGATCGGCGTCGCGCCTTCGAGGGTCGAGTAGAAGTTCACGACTTCGGCCAGCGTCTTGAGCTGGCCCTGATGCATGTAGGGCGCCGTGAGCGCGACATTGCGCAGCGAGGGCGTGCGGTACTCGCCGAAGTTCTGGGGCGTGCGCTCGAGAGTCTCGAGCTCGAGTGCCCGCTCGCCCTCGCGCGCATCGCTGAACTCGCCGCGGGCGTTGAACGGATCGGCGCGCACGAAGTCGATGCCCGCGTAGCGCGCCGGATCTTCGGGCTTGCCGCCCGCGAGCGGCGGAATGCCGATGTTGTGAAACTCGCCGTCGGTGAACGCGGGACCGGAGTGACACGAGCGGCAATTGCCGCGTCCCGCGAACAGCTTCCAGCCGCGCCGCGCGCTGTCCGAGAGGGCCTGCGCGGCGCCGGCGACGAAGCGGTCGAAGGGCGCGTCGCCCCGCTGGAGCCTGCGCTCGTAGGCCTCGAGCGCCTTGCCGAAGTTCGCGGCCACGCGACTGGCGGCGCGCTGCTCCTGTGGGTCCATGCGTTGCCAGGCCAGGGCGAGCTCGGAACCGTCGTCGCTCGGCGCGGCTCGAGCGGGCCATGTCGTGACATCCGGCAAGGCGCCGAAGAGCTCTTCGTACTCGCGCTTGAGTTCCGCGTCGCCGCGCAGCGCACGCCCGAGCGACACGCGATCGAAGCCCATCTCCTTGGGGGTCTCGAGCGGCTGCACCGCCTGCGCCCAGAGGGAGTCCGCGCGTCCATCCCAGAAGAACCAGCGCTGCTGGGCCACATTCCACAGGCTCAGACTGTGGCGAGTGGTGCGACCGAGGCCCGTCGAGAGCGACTTGCCGTCGGCGAAGCCCAGATCGGGAGCGTGGCAGCTCGCGCAGGACACCGATCCGTTGGCGGAGAAGCGCGCATCGAAGAACAGCCGCTGCCCGAGTCGTGCCGCTCGCGCGTCGTCGGCGAGGCGATTGGTTGGATTCGGCCGCGGCTCGGCGAGCGGCGTGTGCGCGCGAGCCTTGGCCCACTCGCGCTCGCTCCACGCGGCCTCCTGCGCGGCCGGCACTTGAGCCCAGAGCAGCCAGAGCAGCGCGAGCTTCATTCGTCGGAGAACTCCACTCGACACTGCGCGCGCTCGGTCAGCGCGCCGTGCGTCACATCGAGGTACAGCTCCCAGCGCCCGGTCATGTGAAAGTACATGCCCTCGACGAGGAAGTGACCGTCGCCAAGGCGCGTCACGCGTGGCACGCGGTTCATGCCGTGGCCGTGTTCCGGCATCGCGGCGTCGACTGCGAGCATGACATCCGCCGCGCTCTGCCGCGTTCGCGCGTCCGCGACACGTACCTCGAAGCGAAAGCTCTCGTTGTCCGGCATGGCAGCGACCGGTGGTTCGAGTTCGAGCAGGTAGGTGCCCGCGGCGCTGTGGATCGCAGCGGTGCTCACGAAGTCCGGCACGGCGACCAGCTCGCCCTGGTGCGGGCCATCGAGCGGTGTCGACACGCTGCGAATGTCGCCAGTCGCGCACGCCGCCACGATCAGGAACACACTGGCGAGTCTCGCGCGCATCACTTGCTCCGCAACGCCTCGCGTACGAAGGCGCGCGCGCCGAACGAGGCCAAGAACTCGCCCTCCAGCGACACGACCTGCACGCGGTGGTTGCCCCAGTCGACGACCCACGCACGACCTTGCTCGTCGACATCGATGCCGCGCGGCTTGTGCAGCTCGTGCGACCCCGCTCCGCGCGAGCCGAAGGACCCGATCCAGGTTCCGCTCGGATCGAAGCGCGACACGCGGTGCAGCGCCTCGTCGACCACGAGCAGCGTTCCATCGGCGACGACCGCCACTCCGGAGGGGGAGAGCAGCTCGCCATCGCCGCGCCCGCGCTCGCCGAAGCGTGGCTCGTAGTGGGCTTGCACCTCGTCCAGCGCGACCGAGCCCACGCGACACGCCTGCGCGTCGACGATCCACGCGCGCCGATGCAACTCGCTCCACGCCACATCGACGGGGCGCGGCCCGAGCTCCGCACACAGCAGCCGCACGCTGGAGAGGTCGCCGGCGACCACGAACAGCGAGCGCGCGAGAGTGTCGAGCACAAGGAGCGAACCATCCGGACCGAGCTCGAGGGCGTTGGGACGGATCGGCTCCCTCGCACCGTCGAGCCGCTGTGCATGCAGCACCGCGAAGTCGAGCGAGCGCACCATGCGCGCCTTGAAGAAGTCGAACTCGAGCGGCTTGGACTCGTCGTGGTCCAAGCTCCACAGGGAGAGCGTGCCAGCATCGGCGTCCGCGAGCCACAGCTGGCGCCGCTGTGAGTCCAGCTCGATGTCCGAGGGCGCGAGCATCTGGCCGACCCGCCGCCCCCACGAGCCCGAGCGCGCGACGAGCACCGGCTCCCACGGCTCGAGCGCGTGGTTCACATCGTACAGCACGAAGCTCGGCGCCGTCGGCTCGCACAGGGCCGCGAGGTCGCCCGCCACACTGACATGTCCGCCGAAGTGCGCGGAGACGACGCGCTCGAAGCGCTGCGGCTGCGGCACCTCTTCGCCGGGCTCCGTGCGACGGAAGATCTGCACGCGGTCTTCGTAGGGTTCCGAGAGCGCGGTAGTTTCGGCGCGCACGGCGATCTTGCGCGGATAGTGCAGCTTGCCGTCGCCTTCGCGCGGGAGCAGCGCGTGCAGGCCCCACTCGTGACGGCGTCCGCCCTCGGCGTCGAACACCTGCACGCGGTGGTTGTCGGCGTCGACGACATAGAGCTCGCCCGCGTGCCACGCGAGGCCATCGGGCTCCGCGAAGAAGCCCGGGTGCGGTCCGAAGTCGCCCCAGGCCTTGAGGAACTTCAAGTCGCGATCGAGCTTCACGACGCGGTGGTTGCCGCTGTCGCTCACATACACGCAGCCGACATCGTCGACAGCGATGTCGCTCGGCCGCAGAAACTGGCCCTCCGACCGTCCGCGCTCGCCGCAGGTGCGCACGGCGCCATCCGCGAGCGAGAAGCGCTGCACGCGATCGTTGCCCGTGTCGGCGATGTAGAGTAAATCGCCCGCGACAGCGATGCCTCCGGGCTCGCGCAGCTCGCCCGGTGCGCGACCCCACGCGCCGATCCGGCGCAGCTCGACGCCGCTAAGCGAGAGCTCGACCACCGCATCGGACCCGGACACGAAGATGCTCTCGCCTCGGATCGCGACATCCGAGATTCGCGCGAGCGCACGCACCTCGACCATCTGCGTGCTACCGGCCGCATGCAGCACCATGCCGCCGCGCTCCGGATCGCACACCCACAGTCCGCCTCGATCGTCGAAGGCCAGACCCGTGACCGATGTCGTGCCCCCGATCTCGCCCGAGGGCATGCCTAGCCGCGGCACGCTGGGCGCGTCCTCACCCTCTTGCAGCCACGCGCCGAGCGCGATCAAGACCAACGCGAGCATGCCCGTGATTGTGCGCGCTCAGCGCGCGATGCGGTAGACCTCGAGCGTCGGCCCGAAGGCCGTTGCCGAGCACAGGCGTGCGAACAAGCGCGGCATGTCCTGATAGTCGAGCGAAGGCTCCATCGTCCGTTGCGCAATCTCGCCGGAGAATGTCGCGGCGAGCGAGCCGTTGCGCGCGGCCCAGTCACGCAGTTCCTTCATCAATGGGTTTGCGAGCATGTACTTCGAGATGTCCACGACGACCCACTGCGGTTGCTCCTCGTCGAGGAACTTCCCGATCCGCGCCTTGGACTTCTCGGGATCCGCGACCGCGAACAGTCGCCCCGGCATCGCGAGCATGTCGCGCGGGCGCGGCAGCGGTCCGTGCTCGAGCTGGTAGCGCATCCAGCGCCGCTGGCGCGTCGAGTGGTCGTCCTTCACGCGCTCGAGGGCGTGAGCGTCTCCGGCGAGCGGCAAGTTGAAGCGGCTGGAGACGAGCGTGCGTCCCTCGCTTGCGTTCTCCACCAGCCAGTCCGCGCACTGCTCGAAGGTGTCGCGCGCGTCGCGCACGCTCGCGTAGCGCACCGCGCCGAAGGCGGGCACGGTCAGAGCGAGCGCCACGCCCAGAACACGCACGTTCGACGGCAGAAGTCCGACGAGTCCAACGACGGCGAGAGCCGCGAGCGTCGCTAGGAACGGCACGAGCGGCAGCAGCATGCGATCGACCGTCTCCTTGTACACGCCGAGCGCGAGCGCGTAGGGCAGCGCGTACGCGAGCACGACCAGCATGTCGCTGCGGCGCTCCCGCGACGCGGCACGCCACAAGCTGTGTGCATGGACCGCCAGCATCAGCGCACCGAGCGCCGCGAGCACCGTCAGGCCGGGGTCGTAGTCGAACAGGAGCCGCGCGCTCTTCGCGGTGCCGCTGAAGTCCAGATCGCGCCAGTAGAGCGTGTGTCCACCTTCGGACACCGACGCGCTCTCGTCGAGCTTGCCATCGACGCGCGGATACAAGGCAAACCACGCGAGGACGCTCGCGAAGATCGGCGCGAGCAGTGCCCACTGCGGCGCGCGCGTGCCGCTCTTGGAGCGCAGCAGGTGTGCGACGACGATCGGCAAGAGCGCGAACCAGCCGCTGTGCAACATGCCCAGCGCCAAGAGCGCCAGAGATGCCGCGACGAGGTAGCGCACCCAGTCGGGCCGCGCGCGCAGTTGCAGGGCCGAGAGCACGGCGAGCAGCGCGAAGCTCGCATGCGGCGCGTGGTGGCGCGCTTGCTGGCTGAACTCCAGGTGCAGCAGCGATGTCGCGACGAGCAGCGCAGCCACCAGTGCTCCGAGCGTGGTCGTGAAGCGGCGCGCGAGGAACCATGTCCCCGGAATGAGCAACAGCGAGAGCCACGCGACCAGCGTGCGTCCGCGGAGTGCGTCGGCACCTGCGACGGCGAGGTGCTCCTCCAGCGTTGCGTCTGCACTTGCCTGCGCCTCTGGCAGGAGCGCAAGTCCGCTCGCCAGTGTCAGCGGATAGGCATAGAAGCCCTTCTCCGACTGCTTCATGTCCGGCGCGCGGGCGGCGCGCAGGATTTCGGTCTGCAGCACGAGGTACGAGTCGGGCTCCGGCGCGTGGGGCAGCTCGCGATCGAGCCCGCGTAGTCGCAGCACGGCCGCGAGCGCGATCACGAGGGCCAGCAGGACGAGCGGTTTCTTCTCCAGCACGCTAAGGGAGACCCTACACGACGGACGCGCCCCATGCGATGCGCCGTGCGCCCAGGTTTCGCTTGAGGAACCGCGCCGTGGCGCGAAGATGCGCTGCGATGCCCCCGCCGAGCGCGCTCCCGATCGACGCCGTGCTGCCCGAGCTCGTGGCCGCGCTGCGCCGCTCGCCGAATGTCGTGCTGCGCGCGCCGACCGGCGCGGGCAAGACCACGCGTGTGCCGGGCGCGATCCTCGACGCGGGCCTGGCGGGCGGCAAGCAGGTCGTGATGCTCGAGCCGCGCCGCCTCGCCGCGCGCGCCGCCGCCCGCCGCATCGCTTTCGAGCGCAACGCCGAACTCGGCGGCGAAGTGGGCTGGAATGTGCGCTTCGACCGCCGCGCTTCGCGCGCGACGCGCATTCTCGTCGTCACCGAGGGCATTCTCGTGCGGCGCCTGCAGGAGGATCCGTTTCTCGAGGACATCGGCTGCGTGATCTTCGACGAAATCCACGAGCGCAGCCTCGACACGGACCTGTCGCTCGCGATGACGCGCAAGCTACAGCGCGACGCGCGGGCGGATCTGCGCCTCGTGGCGATGTCCGCGACGCTCGTTCCTGATGCGCTCGTGCGCTTTCTCGGTGATGCTCCGCTCGTCGAGAGCGAGGGGCGGCTGTTTCCCGTCGATGTGCGCTATCTCGGCTACGAGGAGCGCGTGCCGCTGCAGCGCCAGATGGCCGCCGGTGTCGCGCGCGCGCTCGACTCGACGAACGGCGATGTGCTCGCGTTCTTTCCCGGCGTCGGCGAGATTCGCCGCACGAAGGAAGAGCTGCGCGACATCGCGAGCCGCCGCGGAGTCGAGCTTCACGAGCTCTACGGTGATCTCCCGCCCGAGCAGCAGGATTCCGTGCTGCAGCGCCGAGCTTCGCGCAAGGTCGTGCTCGCGACGAATGTCGCGCAGACATCGGTGACGATCGACGGCGTGACGGCGGTCGTCGACAGCGGGCTCGCGCGCGTGATGCGCTTCGATCCATCCGTGGGCCTCGACCGGCTCGTACTCGAGCGCATCTCGCGCGCCTCCGCGGACCAGCGCGCCGGTCGCGCCGGTCGCACGGCACCGGGCGTGTGCCTGCGCCTGTGGAGCGAGGGCGAGCAGCGTTCGCTCGCGGCCGAGGACGATCCCGAGATTCGCCGCGTCGATCTCGCGGGAGCGGCGCTCGAGCTCCTCGCGTGGGGCGAGCGCGACCTCGCGCGCTTCGGCTGGTTCGAGCCGCCCGCGGCCGCGGCGCTCGAGCGCGCGTCGTCGCTCCTGCGACGCCTCGGAGCTCTCGGCGACAGCGGGCTCACGAACCTCGGACAACGCATGTCCGAGATTCCCGTGCACCCGCGCCTCGCGCGCCTGATGCTCGAAGCGGAGCAGCTCGGCTGCACGTCGCGCGCGGCGCTCGCCGCGGCGCTGCTCTCCGAGCGCGATCCGTTCCTGCGCGGCCACGGCCGTCGCAGCGCGCGGCATGTCGGCGACTCGGACCTGCTCGATCGCGTGCAGGCGCTGGAAGCGTTCGAGCGGTCTGGCTCGTATTCGACCGATCTGGGCGAGCTCGACCGCGGTAGCGCGCACTTCGTGCTGCGCGCCCGCGACCAAATCGCGCGCCTGGTCGACACGCAGGACCGCGAGGGCAGCGCGAAGTCGCTCGCCCGCGCGCTGCTCGCCGCGTTTCCCGATCGCCTCGCTCGCCGCCGCGAGCCGAAGAGCCGCCGCGGCGTGATGGCCGGTGGCCGCGGCGTCGCGCTCTCTGAAGAGAGCTCGGTCGCCGACGCGCCGCTCTTTTTGTGCCTCGACCTCGACGCGGGTGCTCGCGGAGAGCGCGCCGAGGCGCCCGTGCGCATCGCGTCGGCCGTCGATCGACAGTGGCTCGATCCCGCGCGCGTGCGCACGGCGACCGAAGGCGTGTTCGACGAGGAGCGCGAGCGCGTCGTGGCGATGAAGCGCACCGTGTTCGACGATCTGGTGCTGGAGGAGGTGCTCGCGGGTGTCCCCGATCTCGCGGAGACATCGCGCGCGCTCGCGCAGGCTGCTGCGGAGCGCCTCGAGCGCGTGCTGCCTCCCGACGACGACGAGCTGTGGGGTTTCGTCCGCCGCGTGCAGTGCCTGCGCGAGTGGATGCCGGAGCTCGCGCTGCCCGATCTCTCACATGACGCGCTGAAGGGCGTGCTACCCGACCTGTGCGAAGGTCGGCGCTCGTTCGAGGAGTTGCGCCGAGCTCCGTGGCTCGACTTCGTGCGCGCGCGCTTCGACCACCGCACGCTCCAGACGATCGAGCGCGAAGCTCCCGAACGCCTCGCCGTGCCGAGCGGCAGCGAGATCCGGCTGGTCTACGAGCCCCTCAAGGCGCCCGTGCTCGCCGCTCGCATTCAGGAGCTCTTCGGACTCGCCGAGACGCCGAGAGTCGCCGCGGGACGCATCGGCGTGCTCCTGCACTTGCTTGCGCCCAACCGCAGACCCCAGCAAATCACCGAGGATTTGCGCAGTTTCTGGAACAACACCTACCCGCTCGTCGCCGCGGAGCTCAAGCGCCGCTATCCGCGTCACTCTTGGCCCGACGATCCGTGGAATGCGCCGGCGGAGCGTCGACCGCGGCGCCGCAACACCTGAGCCAGCGTGCTCGCGCCCACTCGAGCGCCTCGCCCACCAGAGCGCCCTCGGCTCCGCCACCTCGCGCGTCTGTACGGCCACACAGCTCGCCACGATTATCACGCCACACCCGATCCATCGACTCGTGTTCGTCACGGTAGTCGGCTCGACCAAGCCACGCCAATGTCCGTTTCGCCTCCAGCCGAAGCGAGGCCTAGAGCCGTGTGGGCTCTCCGGGAGATGATCCCCCGACCATGAGCGCAGGGAGTCCGCGGGCCGAAGCTCGCCGCGACGACGCCTTCGAGTTCATGCTCGGCCCCGCGGGTTGGCTCCCGCGAAAAAACACAGCGGGCGGCCCGAGTGGACCGCCCGCCGTGATTTGGACCTCACCGGCTCGCGCCGGTGGTTCCGCGATCGTTCAGATCACGGGACGTAGGTCATCTCGATGCCGTTGGAGAGGTTCGTCGACTTGCCAGCCGGCGGGTCGCGGAAGGTAAGTCCGTCTTTTTCTGGCCGCTGCCTTGTTTCTCCGGCGGCCAGAAAAAGCTCAGGAGACGCCTTGGCGTCTCCTGAGAGGAAGGCCCCCAAGCCGCGCCCTAGCGCGGCGCGGCTGAGGTGGTTCCGCGATATCGGAAACTACGGGACGTAGGTCATCTCGATGCCGTTGGAGAGGTTCGTCGACTTGCCAGCCGGCGGGTCGCGGAACCACGCTTGGGCCTGAGCAAGGCTACCCGCGGCCCACGGGTTGCCGAGAGCCGTCGGGTTGGCGGCTTGGAAAGCGTTCCAATCCAGCGTGAGCGTGCCGTCGCAGGCGCCGACGGTGCCGCCGGAGTTCTGCGTCGTCGTGCGCTGGGTCGGAGCCTTCACGCAGAGGAAGCTGCTGGCGTTCCAGGCAGCGCTCTGGCGACCGGTGATCGAGTAGAAGATCAGGCCCGACTTCTGGCCTTCGACGTTCGCCACGTTGATGGTGCAGGGCACCGCAGCCGTGACGCTCGGGTTGGCGGTGGCCGAGATCGTGGCGTTGCAGCCGTTCGTCGTCGTGCCAGCGGTGCAGTACGCGACCGGGAGCGCCGGGCCGGTGTCGAAGCAGATCTTCCAGTCGTCGAGCTGGCCCGAGTCACCGCCGACCCAGTCATAGATCGTCAGTTCCCAGATGCCGCTCGCGACCGGGATCGAGCCCAGCGGCGTGTTGTCGACGCCGCTCGTGCCCGTCGGCCACGCGCTCGTGCCCGTGCCGAAGTCCTGAATGTAGTTTCCCGGCGGAATGTCACCGGAGGTCGGGCAGGTCGGCCAAGCCGGAGCCGCTTCGTAGATCGAGTAGATGCCGTTGAGATCGCAGTTGCCGCCAGGACGGCAGAAGACATTGTGCAACGTGCCAGTGGGGGTCTTGAGGACAACCTGAAGGTCGTTGATCCAGGTGTGCTGGACGGTGCTGAAGTTCAGCTCGACCTTGACGATCTGCGTCGCGCCCGGGGGCAGCGTGACGTTGTAGCTGCTGACGTACGGCGAAGGCGGGAAGGTCGTCGGGAAGACCGTACCCGCGCCGCCACCCGTACCCGATGCCGGGACCAGACCCACGAACGTGCCGTTGGCGACGCATGTCGACGCCGGCGGAGCGCCGAGGTCGTTGTATGTGCGCGCGAGAGCGTAGGGGCTGAAGATCGTGTTGCCGACGTACTTCGCGCGGACCGACCACAGGTGGGCGCCCGGCGTCGAGGTCGTCAGGGTGTAGCTGTTGGTCGTCACCGCGGTGACCGTGCCGTCGACGTCGACGTCATAGCCCGAGGCCGTCGCGATGTTGTTCCACGTCAGCGTGACAACGGGGCCGAACACAAACGCGCCGTCCGCCGGGCTGGTTAGCGTCGGGCTGAGCGGTCCGAGGTCGTTGAACGTGCGCGACGCCGAGTAGTTGCCGACGAGCGAAATCGTCGCCCAGTTGGCGCGCACCTTCCATGTGTGGGTGCCGATGGCCGAGGTGTAGAGGTAGGCGGACGTCGTCGAGTTGAAGACCGTGCCGTCGACATCGATGTCGTAGCTGGTCGCACCGGCGACCGCACCCCAAGTCAGGGTGACGACGGGGCCGTTGACGTTGGCGGCGTTCGCCGGAGCCGTCAGGGCCGGAACGGCCGTGCCGGAGACGGTGAACGTGCGCAAGGCCGAGAACGCACTGGTGCCGGCGGAGTTCTTGGCGCGCACGCGCCACGTGTGGGCGCCAACGGCCGCCAAGGCCGCGAAGGGGCTCGAGGTGGCATTGAAGATCGTGCCGTCGACTTCGACGTCATAGCCCGTCGAGCAAGCCACGGCGTTCCACGTCAGGTTGACGAACGGGCCCGTCACCGTCGCGGCGTTGGCCGGAGCGGTGAGCGCGGGGGCCGCGGCCGGCGGAGCGGTCGAAACCGTCGGCGTGCCGAAGCAGAGGTTCCAGCTGGTGATCGAGCCGATGTCGCCACCGACCCAGTCATAGCCGATCAGGTTCCACACTCCGGTGGCGGCCGGAATCAACGACAGGACCGTGTTGTTGATGCCGAGGTTGCCGTTCGGCCAGGTGCCGAAGTTCTGGTCGTAAGTACCCGAGGCGATCGGACCCGTGCAGGGCGTGACCAGCGCGGTGCCGCCGGTGCAGGGCGGAACGAAGGTGTAGTCGCCGGCGTAGTCGCAGGAGCCGCCTTGGCGGTTGAACACGTTGAACTTGTTGCCCGCGGGATCCTGCAGGATCCACTGGACGTCGCCGACGTACGTGTGTGTCGCGCCGACGATCTGGACCGAGGTGACATGCGTCGCGCCCGAGGGGATCGACGTGACGGTCAGCGGCACCGTCATCGGGAACGACGGGGCGACCGTCGGGTAGGTGCCGTTGCCGGTGCCGGAAGTCGGCACATTGCCGCCGTTGCCGACGCCGATTGTGCAGCCGATCGTCTGTGCGTTGGCGCCCGCCGCGAGCGCGAGCGTGACTGCCGCGACGCCGAGACCATGTTGGAAGAAGCTGCGGATGTACATGACTGGTAGAACTCCTGAGTTGCTCTGGAGAAGAGGGGGTTGAATTTCCGTCACTCGAACAGCGCTACGGGGCAGAGCGTGCCCGAGGGTGCCGCCGACCTCCTAAATGTACCCTCCGTGCGCATCCTTGGGGGTTGGGTTATGTGGGACGAAACGGCCGGAGGTTCGCCGGAAGTTAGGTGCGGGCCGGTGACTGGCGCCTCGTAGGGGCCCTCCCGTCGGCGAGGGGCGGGCGTCCTGGGCCGCGGTGGGTGGAACCCGGCTAGGCGCCGCCGTTCCTAGCCCCTGCGCCGGGCGAGCACGCGCAGCCGGGGCCCGAGTCGCTCAATGCGGAACAGCACATCGAGGGAGGGGGCCTCGCCGATCCCAAACATCTGCTCGGTCCGGGCTTGGCCCCGCACCCCCTCGCGCTGGCGCTCCTCGGACTCGTCGGGAAACGGCGCGAGCAGCTCGACCTCCACTCCGAGCGCCCGCCAGCGCTTGAGCTCGGCCTCGAACTCTGGCCCGTGGGTGCGCAGCACGGCGGTGTTGAGCACCACGAAGTCGAAGTCCCACTCGAGCGGCTGCGCCTCCGCGCGCATGAGGTCGCGCTCGCGTGTGAGGTCGAAGCGCGGCTCGGAGAACTCGTGCGGGAGAAGTCCGCGCTGGAAGCGCGTCCAGTCGGCGGTGCCGGCCGCGTCGAGGCGCGCGAGCGACTCGCGCGAGTAGAAGAACGGCAGCTCGAGGTTGAGCGACGAGATCAGCACCTTGCGATGGCCGTCGCTCGCGCGCGCGGCGATCCAGCGCGCGGCGAGCTCGAGCGTGTCCGGCCGCGAGCGCAGTTCCCCGAGTCTCCAGCACGCCGCGACGGGCAGCGCGAGCAGCGCCAGCGCTGCGCACGCGAGAGCGACGCGCCGCTCGCCGAGCAGCGCGCGTCCCCACAGCCCCAGTCCCCACGCCGCGGCGATCGCCGCGAAGGGCAGCAGCGGCAAGGCGAAGCGCTCGAAGGTCCCGCCGAAGAGCGCGAAGAAACCTCCGTAGGGGAGCACGAAGCCCAGGCACGCGAGCATGTCATCGCGCCGCTCTCGATCCCACTCGGCGCGACGACGCAGAGCCGGAAGCACGGCGGCCAGAAGCGCCGCGACGATCCCGAGCAGCAGCACAGGCTCGTAGAGGAGCATCGCGCGCGCGAGCACCCACAGGCCCAGTCCGGGCGTCGACGACCACCAGATCACATGCCGACCCGTGATTCCCCCCTGCGCGAACTCCGGATCCGAATAGGCCCAGCGCAGCACGAGCCCGACGAGCGCGAGCGAGGCGAGCAACGCGAGCGCTTCTAGCCACCACGCGCGCCGCTCGCGCCGCAGGATCCACGCCAGTCCCCACGCTGGCAGCACGGCGAAGCCACTCTGCAAGGTCGAAGCGCTCGCAGCGAATCCGAGTGCTCCGGAGAGCTGGGCCACGAGCTTCGAGCGCCGCCGCGACCAGAGGATCGCGAGCAGCGCGAGCGAGATCACGGTCGCGAACAGCGCGTGCGGTCGCTGCGCCGACGAGAAGGTCACGTGCAGCAGACTCGCCGAGACCAGCGCCGCCGCGAAGAGTGCGCTCCAGCGGCCGACGAAGCGTCGCGCGAGCGCATAGGTCGCGATCACCGCGCCGAGCGCGATCCACGCCGACATTCTCCGCAGGTGCAGCCACGGCGCGCGCGCGAGCTCCAGCGCACGCTCGAGCGGCGCGAGCCCCTCGACGACGGGCTCGCGGCTCGGCACCACAGCCATCACCGTCGCCGGCAGCAACGGGTAGTAGCCCGGCAAGGCCGGCGAGTCGCTCTCCGCCTCCGGCGCCGGAAGTCCCTCGATCTCGCCGCGCAGCTGCGCCGTCTGGTTGCGCAGCACATAACCATCCGAGTGCGTCCACTGCGGCAGCTGCCAATCGAGGCCGCGCACGCGCAGCGCCCACCCCGCGATCACGATCAGCGCCAGCAGGCACCATGCCGTGCGAGCGCGGAGCGCGGGCCGTTCCCCGAGCGCACTCGCACGCGGCGGCGGAGCTGGTTGCGAGGAAGCGTCGGACTGCATGGACTTCGCCGAGGGCGTGCCGCCGTGCGCGAGAGTCTCGGGCAGCGCGAGTCGTCCATGCTAGCGGGTGAAGAGACGCCGCATCGAACACGGCGTGGCGTCGCCAGCGCCGAGCTCGGGGGCGGCGTTGCGATGTCCCACCGCCACGCTCGCCGCTCGGGGGCCCAAGGGCGCCCAAGGGCGCGGGCCGCCCGGCGCGCTTGCGCTGGACGGCCCGCGGGTGCTCAAGGGAGCGGCGCGACTACTTCTTGTCGCTCTTTTCTTCCTCGGACATGTCGCTGACGAGCGCGTCGGTCGTGAGCAGCAGGCTCGCGACCGAGGCCGCGTTTTGCAGCGCGGTGCGGGTGACCTTGGCCGGGTCGATGACGCCCGAGGCAACCATGTCCTCGTAGCTGTCGGTGGCGGCGTTGTAGCCCCAGTTCGAGTTCTTCTTGCCGCGCACGTTCTGCACGATCACGGCGCCGTCTTGACCGGCGTTGGCCGAGATCTGGCGCATGGGGGCCTCGAGCGAGCGGCGGATGATCATCGCGCCGACCTTCTCGTCGCCTTCGAGCTGGAGCTTCTCGACCACGTCGATGCAGTTGATGAGGGCCACACCGCCGCCGGGGACGATGCCTTCCTCGACCGCGGCGCGCGTGGCGTGCAGCGCGTCCTCGACGCGGGCCTTCTTCTCCTTCATCTCGGCTTCGGTCGCGGCGCCGACATTGATCTGCGCGACGCCGCCGGAGAGCTTGGCCAGACGCTCTTGGAGCTTCTCCTTGTCGTAGTCGCTCTTGGTGCCTTCGATCTCCGAGCGGATCTGGGCGATGCGGCCCTGAATCGCGTCCTTGGAGCCCGAGCCCTCGACGATGGTGGTGTTTTCCTTCTCCACCACGACCTTGCGCGCCGTGCCGAGATCCTTGAGCGTGACGCTCTCGAGGTTCTTGCCGGTGGCTTCCATGATCGGGTTCGCGTTGGTCAGGATCGCGAGGTCTTCGAGCATCGCCTTGCGACGATCGCCGAAGCCCGGCGCCTTCACGGCCACGCAGGGGAACGAGCCGCGCAGGCGGTTGACGACCAGCGTCGCGAGCGCCTCGCCCTCGACATCCTCGGCGATGATCACCAGCGGACGACCCGACTGCGCGATCTGCTCGAGCAGCGGGATCAGCTCCTTGATCGAAGTGAGCTTCTTCTCGTAGACGAGGATGTAGGGCTTCTCGAACTCGGTCGTCATGGCCTTCGTGTTGGTCACGAAGTGCGGCGAGATGTAGCCCTTGTCGAACTGCATGCCCTCGACCCACTGGACCTCGGTCTTGAGGCTCTTGCCTTCCTCGACCGTGATCACGCCGTCGCGCCCGACCTTTTCCATGGCCTGCGCGATCATGTCGCCGATTTCCTTGTCGTTGTTGGCGGCGACGGTGCCGACCTGCGCGACATCCTTGGAACCGGAGACCTTGTTCGAGATCTTCCTCAGGTGCGCGACGCAGGCCTCGACGGCCTTGTCGATGCCGCGCTTGAGCGCGACCGGGTTGGCGCCGGCGGTGACGTTCTTGAGGCCTTCCTCGAAGATCGCCTCGGCGAGCACGGTGGCGGTCGTGGTGCCGTCGCCGGCGAGGTCGCTGGTCTTCGAGGCGACTTCCTTCACGAGCTGCGCGCCCATGTTCTCGTAGGGGTTCTCGAGCTCGATCTCCTTCGAGACCGTGACGCCGTCCTTGGTGACGGTCGGCGACCCGAAGGACTTCTGGATGATCACATTGCGGCCGCGGGGGCCGAGGGTGACCTTGACGGCGCGGGCGAGGCGGCGCACGCCATTGCGGATGTGCTCGCGTGCCTCGGCGTCGTAGGTGATTTGCTTGGCGCTCATGGTGCTGGGGTTTTCGTGAGGGGGTTGGAACCGAATCAGCCCTCGACCACGCCGAGGATGTCTTCCTCGCGCATGATCAGGTACTCGGTGCCGCCGAACTTCACTTCCGTGCCGGCGTAGGACGTGAACAGGATGCGGTCGCCGACCTTGACCGAGAATGTCGAGCGCGTGCCGTCGTCGAGGCTCTTGCCGTTGCCGATGGCGACGATCTTGCCTTCCTTCGGCTTCTCCTTGGCGGTGTCGGGGAGCAGGATGCCGCCGGCGGTCTTCTCTTCCGCTTCGACGCGCTGGACGAGCACGCGGTCGCCGAGGGGACGGATCATGCCGGACTTCTGGGTGGTGGTCTTCGTGGCCATGGTGGTGATGTGAGAGAGGGGGTTGCTTGCTACTAGGGGTGTGACGTTGACGAAGGGGACCGCGCCTCGAGTGCGGCGGCGGTTGGACTGGGTTGGGGGCGTCAGCCGGCGCTCTCGAGCGCGCGCAGCACTTCGCCGCGCAGGGCGTGGGGGGCGACGGGCTTGCGCAGGAAGGCCCAAGCGCCGAGGGCGAGCGCGCGGCTGCGCAGCTCTTCCGAGGCCTCGGCGGAGTACAGGATGCAGGGCGGGATGCGCGACGGGCGGGGGATGCGCCCGCCGAACTCGCCGCGCAGCGAGGTCAGCACATCGAGGCCGGTCATGCCGGGCATGTGCAGGTCGAGCAGCAACAGGTGCAGGTCGTGGAGCCGCTCGCGCGCGATCTCGAAGGCCTTCGAGCCGCTGTCAGCGTGCACGATCTCGAGCCCGAGCGGCGAGAGCAACTCCTCGACGCCCGAACGCACATTCAGGTCATCGTCGGCGAGCAGCACGCGGCGGGGCTGGAGCATAGCAGGGGTGCCGGGGCGGAGCCCGGAAGTAGGGAGCGGGAGGCAAACCGCGTGCCTTGAGCGCGAATTCCCTCTGGGGCGCGCCGCGGGGGCCTGCGGAGTCCAGCGGGCTGCTGAAATGGCAGGGGCGAGGGGTCTCGGCGAGGGGGGCTGTCAGCTTGGCAGACGACGGGGCGGGGCGGAGCCGGGCTGCGGGACCGCGCCCCGCACGCCATCGCAGGTGCGGGGCAGCGGGGGAGCGCGAGCTGGGTCGGAGGGCGCGCGCGAGGGAGCACGCAACCTCCCCCCGCGCGGCCGTCCGCTAGCATCCCGACCGTGCTCGACCTGACTCGACTTGCGGGCTCGCGCCCGGTCTTCGACGCCCATGCGGACTCGCTCCAACTCGCCCTCGACCTCGGCCGCGACCTCGGCGTTGCCGGGCCGGGGCACCTCGACCTCGTGCGCGGGCGCGCGGGCGGACTCGGGGCGCTGGTGTTCGTCGCGTGGTGCGATCCCAAGTTCATCGCGGCGGGCGAGCACGGTGCGCGCGAGCGCACGCGCGGACTCCTGCGCGAATTTCATCGCCTCGCGCGCCGTCACCCCGAGCAGATGAGCTTCGCGGGCAATGCGGTGGCGCTCGATGCGGCCGCGCGGCGCGGCGCGCTGGCTGGGATCCCCGGCATCGAAGGCGGTCACTCGATCGAGGAATCGCTCGACGAGCTGGAGTGGTTCTTCGCGCGCGGCGTGCGCGTGATGACGCTCGTGTGGAACAACCACCTGCGCTGGATTCGCTCTTGCCAGGACGGGGCGGGCGCGGAGATCCCCGAGGGATTGAGCCCGTTCGGCCTCGATGTCGTGAGGCGCATGAACGAGCTCGGGATGGTGGTCGACCTCTCGCACGCGGGGCGGCGCTCCTTCTTCGACGCGCTCGATGCGACGACGAAGCCGGTGATCGCGAGCCACTCGGGCTGCATGGTCGTCAACGCGCATCCGCGCAACCTCGATGACGAGCAGCTGCGCGCACTCGCGCGCAACGGCGGCGTGGTCGGCATCGTGTTCTGCACCCCCTTTCTCGACGGGGCGGCGCGCGCGGAGGAGCAGCGCTGGCGCGAGACGCCGGAATACAAGGCGCTGCGAGGCGCGAACGACACCGAGCTGTTCCTTGCCCAGTCCGAGTTCATGCAGCGCTCGGTGACGCCGCTCCCGATCGAGCGCGTGCTCGACCACCTCTGCCACGCGGTCGAAATCGCCGGAGTCGAGCATGTCGGCATCGGCTCTGACTACGACGGCATCCAGCGCACCCCGCAAGGTCTCGAGGACGCCTCGACCTACCTTGCGCTGGCCGCAGGGCTGGCGCGGCGGGGCTTTGCGGGCGCCGACATCGAGGCGGTGCTCGGCGGCAACATGCGCCGCGTGTACGCCGCGGTCACGGCTGCGGGCACGGCGGCCGCGACTTCCGCACTCGTGCCGGTGGAATGAGCGCCGATTTCGGCCACAATGACAGCGCCGCATCCATCGCGAGCCACGCGTGTGCCATGCGGGCCAACCTCAGGCCATCCATGAGCAGCCAACCCGAACCCACGATCGACCGGCGTCAGGTCCTCGCAGGCTCCCTCGCGGGCGCCAGCGCGCTGGCGCTCGGCTGCAAGTCCCCGTCGTCCTCTACCCCCGCCGCCCCTGCGGCACTCCTCGCCATGACCACCCAAGCCGCTCCGTTCGCCCTCCCCGCGCTCCCCTACGCCGACACCGCGCTCGAGCCGGTGATGAGCGCCAAGACCTTCAGCTTCCACTACGCCAAGCACCACAAGGCGTATGTCGACAACCTGAACAACCTCGTCAAGGACAACGCCGAGCTCGCGTCGATGTCGCTCGAGGCGCTGGTCAAGAAGATGGCCGGCGACAGCACCAAGGCCGGCGTGTTCAACAACGCCGCCCAGGTCTGGAACCACACCTTCTTCTGGCACTCGATGCGTCCGGGCGGCGGCGGTGCGCCGAAGGGTCGCATGCTCGAGAAGATCAACGCCTCGTTCGGCGACTACGAGAAGTTCAAGACCGCCTTCAGCGACGCCGCGAAGACCCAGTTCGGCTCGGGCTGGGCGTGGCTCGTGGAAGACGGCGGCAAGCTCGCCGTGCACAAGACCGGCAACGCCGAGACGCCGATGACCGCTGGCAAGAAGTGCTTGCTGACCCTCGATGTGTGGGAGCACGCCTACTACCTCGACTTCCAGAACCGCCGCCCCGACTACATCACGGCCTTCCTCGACAAGCTCGTGAACTGGGAGTTCGCCGAGAAGAACCTCGGCTGATTCGCTCGCCCGCTGCGGCACCTAGCGAGGCCCGCGCGCATCGAACACGATGCGCGCGGGCCTGTGCTTTTCGGGCGCGCCGCATGCCCTCGACGCGGAACTTTTTTCAACGCGCACGACTTGGCGTCCTCGGCCGTCGAGATGGAGCGCCGAAAGGCCCGAAAACGGGAGTGAAAGCGCGCTCCGCACCCGGTGCGCGCTGCTCCCCACATGGCCGACAGCGCGTTCTGGGATTACTTCGGCTTCACGGCCTGCGTGCTGCTCTGCATCGCGCTCGCGGTGCGGGAGCTGCGCAACTTCGGCGTGCGCTACATGGGCGCGGCGACGATCCTCGGAGCGACCGCGATCGCGGCCGTGACCGGCGGCCTGTGGGTGCGCGCGGCGGCGCGCGCGGAGAGCGCTCGCACGGCGCGCACGATCGAGGGCATCGGTCCGATGTACGCGGCCGAGATCGAGCATCTCGGGCACGCGCGCTTGCGCGAAGACTCGGACCGCGACGATGCTCGCTACCTCACGCTGGTCGATGCGCAGCGCCGCTGGCTCGCGGCAAATCCGCGGCTGGGCGAGATGGCGACCCTACGGCGGGACGCGGACGGAAGTGTGAGCGTGGCGGTCGATGCGGAGACGGATCTCGATCGCGATGGACGCTGCGTCGGTGCGCTCGAGGCGCGTGTGGCGCCCGGCGAGCGCCTCGAGAGTGGACGCGTGACGCTGGCCTTGCTCGCGGCGTTCGAGGGCGCGTCGGGCTTCGACGCGACGGTGGTGGCGGATCGTCGCGGACACTGGGTGTGCGCCTACTACCCGCTGCGCGATGCCGCCGGCGCGGTCGAGGCGGTGCTGGTGCTCGATGTGAGCGCGGACGAGTGGCAGCGCGCCGTGGGGCGCGAGCGGCGCGTGCGCGCGGTGCAGGCGATCGCGGTGTTGCTCGTGCTGCTCGGAACGACGCTGTGGGTCGCGCGCGGCGGCGCGCGGTTGCTCGCGCTCGCGGAGAGCGCCAATCGCGCGAAGTCGGAGTTTCTCGCGAACATGAGCCACGAGATTCGCACGCCGCTCAACGGCATCGTCGGCATGACCGACCTGCTCGCGGAATCGAGACTCGATGCGGAGCAGCGCGGCCAGCTCGAGGCAACGCGTGCGTCCGCGCGGCATCTGCTCGCCTTGATCAGCGACATTCTCGATGTCTCGAAGATCGAGGCGGGCAAGCTGACGCTCGAGAGCGTGCCGTTCGATGTGCGCGAGATGGTCGCGCAGGTGTCGAGCATGGTGCAGCCGCTCGTCGGTGAGAAGCCGCTGCGCGTCGAAACCCGCGTCGACGAGGGTGTGCCAGCGTGCGTGGTCGGCGATCCGACGCGCGTGCGACAGGTGCTGATCAATCTGGTCGGCAATGCGATCAAGTTCACCGCGCACGGCCGCGTGTCGGTCGATGTCGCGTGCACGAGCGGCGGCGCACTCGCGTTCGAGATCAGCGACTCGGGGCTCGGCATCCCCTCCGACAAGCTCGCGCAGGTGTTCGAGAAGTTCGAGCAGGTCGACAGGGCAACCACGCGGCGCTTTGGCGGCACGGGGCTCGGACTCTCGATCGTGCGCGAGCTCACGACGCTCATGGGCGGAAGCGTGGGGGTGTCGAGCCGTCCGGGCGCTGGCAGCACATTCCGCGTCGAGCTGCCGCTGGCCGTCCAGCGCGGTGCGGCACCGGCGCGCGCCGCGGCTGCGGGGCACGAGCTGCGCGCGGGACTGCGCGTGCTCGTCGCCGAGGACAACCCAGTCAACAGGCGCCTGCTCGAGGTGCAGCTTGCGCGGCTGGGCGCGTCCGCCGCCCACGCCAGCGACGGCATGCGCGCCGTCGAACTCGCGATGACGCACGACTTCGATGTCATCCTGATGGACTGCCAGATGCCCGATGTCGATGGTTTCGAGGCCACGCGGCGCATCCGTGCGCTCGCCGGGCCGCGCGCCCGGGTGCCGATCGTCGCCGTCACCGCCAACGCGCTGACCGGCGATCGCGAGCGTTGTCTGGCCGCTGGGATGGACCGCTACCTCGCCAAGCCCGTGCGCCGCGAGGAGCTCGCCGCCGTGCTCGCGGCCGTCACGGCGACCGCGCGCGCCGCCTGACGCGGCTCAGGGCTCGTAGTTGAACAGGTCCGGCAGGTCGTAGGTCGACTGGGCGGCGGCGTTGAGGGCCCGCAGCACCTTGCTCATGGCGTTGCCCGAGAGCTGCCGGCCCTTGGTGGCCCGCGCGACCATCTTGTGAGTCAACTGCTCGCGCGACGCGCGCACGAGGTCGGTGGGGGAGAGCTCGTGCCGCGCGAGCAGCGCGGAGAGGGGCTGAGGACCGTGGTCGCGCGTGGTGTCGTTCATGGGCCGAACGCGGAGTGTACTCGGCTCTGACACTTGCGCGTGTCGTCGGATTCCTCCGCTCTGCTAGACTAGAGTCTGGCCGACGGGCATGAGCCTGTCCGATCTCGATGGACACATGCACCCAGCGCCTCGTTCTTGCCGCGTGTTTCGCGCTCGCGCCGCTCGCGTCGGCCCAGAGCATCGCCGATGAGACGGGTCTCACGGCGCTGCGGCGGCGACTGGGCAGCGCAGTTCCGAGCGGCGCGGGCGTGATCGTCGGGCAGGTCGAGGCGGGCGCGCCGGGCTGGACGCCGGACACGGGCTTGGCGGAGTTCGCCGGCAAGAGCTTCACCTTTGCGAGCCCCTCGCCTTCGTCGAGCGGCCACGCGACGGTCGTCGGCCAGTTCCTCTACGGCAGCGCGACGAGCCTCGCACCCGCGATCTCGTCGATCCACTGCTGGGAGGCGTCGCACTGGCTCGGCGGCGGCTTCATCAACGGCACCGGCACGACGCCGCCGCTGCTCTCGCCCGCCAAGATCCTGAACCACTCGTGGATCGGCAGCGGCAGCGGGCCGAACTTCGTGCATCGCAAGCTCGATTCCGCGATCGACGCGCAGGGCCTGCTCGTGTGCGTCGGCGTGAACAACGGCGCCGGGCCGCTCGATGTGCCGCTGCTCAGCCACTCGTTCAACTCGATCTCCTGCGGGCGCAGCGATGGCCAGCACCGCGCGGGGTTCACGCTCACCGGCTACGACCGGCCCGGGCGGCAGAAGCCCGAGCTCGTCGCGCCGGCCGGTGCCACGAGCTTCTCGACGCCGCTCGTCTCCGGCGCCTGCGCGTTGCTCGTGCAGTCGGCGCGCACGAGCCTGCCGGGCGATCCGGACGCGGAGCGCCCCGAGGTCGTGAAGGCGGCGCTGATGGCGGGCGCGACGCATCGGGCGGGCTGGAACAACTCCGCGCCGGTGTCGGGCACGAGTCGCGGCGCGACGGCCACGCCGCTCGACATGACCTACGGCGCCGACCAGATCCATGTCGATCGCTCGCACTGGATCCTGACCGCGGGCGCACAGGCGGGCGCCGCCAGCGTCGCCGCCGCGCCACTCGTCGCTCCGCAGGGCTGGGAGCGCGCGCAGCTCGCGACCGGCACCTCGCGCTTCTGGCGCTTCACGGTCGAGTCGCACAAGGAGCACGCGTCCGTGCTCGCGACATGGAACCGGCAAGTGACGCCGACCTTCAACGGCTGGAGCCAGCCCAACTTCGATCTCGAGCTGTGGCGCGTCGACGCTCAGGGCGCGCTCGTGACGCTCGTCGGTCCACTCGGTCAGTCGCACTTCGGCAGCGGCAATGTGCTCTCGCAGAGCTCCGTCGACAACCTCGAGCACCTCTATGTGCGCGACCTGCAGCCCGGCGAGTACATGCTCGAGCTGCGCCGCGGCGTCGATGCCCTCGCACCGTGGAGCGTGGCGCTCGCCTGGGAGTTTGCCTGTGACCCGCCCGTGGTCTTCGGCACGGGCAAAGTCGGTTCGAGCGGCAACGAGGCGCGGATCGACTTCCGCGGCATTGCTTCGCTTGCCGGCGGCGGCTTTCACCTCGAGGTGCGCGGCGGCACGCCCAATGCCAATGGCGTCTTGTTCCACGGCGCGACGCAAACGGCTGTCCCGTTCTACGGCGGCACGCGCTATGTCGGCAATCCGATCGTGCGCAGCGGGGTGGTCACGCTCGACGCGCAGGGCGTCCTCGATGTGCCGCTCGCCATCGACCCCGCCTGGGTCGGCAGCTCGCGCGTGTTCCAGTTCTGGTTCCGCGACGCCGCCGCTCCCGATGGGACGGGCGTCGGTCTCACGAACGCGGTGCGCGTCTCGTTCTGCCGCTAGCGCCGCGAGTTCAACAGGGCGGCCCCGCTCCAAGACAGCGCGATCTCGATCAGCGCGAAGGCCGACAGCGCCGCGAACACATGTGCTTAGGTCTTGAGCAGGAACTCGGCGCGCGAGGCCCGCGACGACTCGGACAAGGGGCGGTAGGTGGTGGGCAGCTGCGGTCGCATGGGGGAGCTCCTCGGTGAGGTGTCGACGCTGAGGAGGCTAGCGCGGGCGCGGCTGCGCGGGGAATCTCGGGAATGCCCCGCGACCAAGGGGCAGTCGGAGCGACGAGCAGCCTGTGGAGGAGGCGGGCGCGTGCTCGCTCCAAAGCATCCCAAGCGAGGACCACGCCGTGAATTTCGACTTCAGCCAGATCGAGGACATCGAGTCCTTCGTTTCGATCCCCGAGGGACCGTACTACTGCCGTGTGGCCGAGGTGCGCTCCGGCGTCTCTCGCGACGGCAGCGTGCGCTGGAACCTGCGACTCGAGGTGTCGCGCGGTGAGTACGCCGGTCGCACCGCGGGCTGGGACAGCCTGACATGGAGCGAGCGCGGGATTCGAAGGGTCAAGCGCGTGCTCGGGGTGCTCGGATTCGATGTGCACGGCTCGCTCGAGGTCGAGCCTGCGGATCTCGTCGACCGCGAGGCCCATGTGCTGTTCGAGCCCGAGGAGCGCGAGGACCAGCTCACCGGGCGCCGCTCCGTGAGGCTGCGCGTCCCGTACGCTGGGTTCACGGCCATCGATGCGAGTCGCTCCAGCGGCTCGGGCGAGGCGGCCGGCGAGGGTCGCTCCGGTTGAACTCGGCTCGCGCCGGCGCGACACTCCGCACCAGCATGAGCGCGCAGGATCGATCGGCATTTCGTCAGGACGAAATCGAAGACTGGATGCGTGTGGCGCACGCGGCGGCGGAGCTCGCCTACTCGCCCTACTCGCGCATCAAGGTCGGCGCGGCGCTCGTCGCTCACGATGGCACGGTCTACTCCGGCTGCAATGTCGAGAACGCGAGCTTTGGGCTCACGATCTGTGCGGAGCGCAATGCACTGTGCCGCGCCGTGGCGGCGGGCGAGCGGCGCTTCAAGGCGGTCGCCATCGCGACGGATCGCCCGGGGGCGCTGTTTCCCTGCGGCGCGTGTCGTCAGGTGCTGGCCGAGTTCTCTCCCGAGTTGCCGGTCTTCACGCAGGGCCGGGAGAGCGAGATCGCGCGCTCGAGCCTCGCGGAGCTCCTGCCGAAGGCCTTCCTGCCCAAGGACCTCGAGTCCTGACCTCCCATGGCTCGGGCCTCGACACCTGCGGCGCGCGCCGCCGAGCTGCGCGCGGAGCTCGCGCGCCACGACCACCTCTACTATGTGCTCGCGCAGCCCGCGATCGGCGACGCCGAGTACGACCGGCTGTTTCGGGAGCTGCGCGACCTCGAGGCCGCGCACCCCGCGCTCGTCGCGCCCGATAGCCCGACGCAGCGCGTCGGCTCACCGCTGCCCGAGGGCCAAGGCTTCGAGAAGCGGCGTCACGAGGTGCCGATGCTCTCGATCGACAGCCTCTTCTCTGTCGAGGAGGTGCGCGACTTCGAGGCCAAGATCCGGCGCTTCCTGCTGCTCCCCGAGGACGAGGCGCTCGACTGGGTCGTCGAGCCCAAGTTCGACGGCGCGAGCGCATCGCTGACCTACATGGATGGCGTGCTCGTGCGCGGGCTCACGCGCGGCGATGGCGAGTTCGGCGAGGATGTCACCGCGAACCTGCGCACGCTGCGCAATGTGCCGCTGCGGCTTCACGAGGGAACGCGCAAGGCTCCGCGGCTGCTCGAGGTGCGCGGCGAGGTGCTGATCGAGCGCGCCGCCTTCCGCACCTTCAACGAGAGCCGCGTCGCCGCTGGTGAGACTTCGCTCGCCAACCCGCGCAATGCTGCTGCGGGGGCGATTCGGCGCAGCGATCCCGCGGAGGTCGCACGCTATCCGCTCGTGTTCCAGCCGTGGGCCGTGGTGCGCGTCGAGGGCGCGGAGTTCGCGACCTACTGGGAGGCGCGCAGTGCGCTCGACGCATGGCACTTCCCGGTCAACCGCTGGGCCGAGCGCGCCCACGGGCTCGAGGAGTGCCTCGCGTATCACGCGCACCTCGAGCTCGGCCGTGCGGACCTGCCCTTCGAAGTCGATGGCGTCGTCGCGAAGCTCGATCGCCTCGACTTGCGCGAGCGACTCGGCGCCACGGCGCGCGCGACGCGTTGGCAGTACGCGCACAAGTTCCCTGCGCACGAGGCCACCAGCACGCTGCGCGCGATCGAGCTGCAGGTCGGCGCCCTCGGTCGCATCACGCCGCGGGCGCATGTCGATCCGGTCGAGATCGGTGGCGTCGTCGTGCGCCACAGCACGCTGCACAACGCGGAACATGTCGGCGCGCTCGGACTGCGCGTCGGCGACCGCGTGTTCCTGCACCGCGCCGGTGATGTCATCCCGCAGGTGATGGGCGTGGCCGAGGCAGCGAGTGGCGCGGCTCCGAAAGATTGGGACGCGTCGGTGCCCGAGTCCGTGCGCAGGTCGGACGGAGTCCGCGCGGGCGTGATCTGGCAGTGGGGAGCGTCCTTCGCCATGGCGAGCGAGTGCCCCGATTGCGCCACCGCGCTCGTGCAGGAAGGCAAGTTCTGGCGCTGCCCGAACTTGTACGGCTGCCGGCCGCAGATCGTCGGTCGCACGCTGCTGGGCACGCGCCGCGGCGCTCTGGCGATCGATGGCCTCGGCGAGAAGATGGTCGAGCAACTGTACGACGCTGGCCTCCTGCGTGGGCTCGCCGACCTGTTCCATCTCGACGCGCGCCGCGAGGAGCTCGTCGCGCTCGAACGCTGGGGAGAGAAGAGTGTTGCGAACCTGCTGGCGCAGATCGAGCAGGCGCGGCGCCCGACATTCGAGTGCTTCCTCACATGTCTGGGCATCCCCGATGTCGGCGCGGCGACGGCGCGCTCGCTTGCGCTGCACATCGGCACGCTCGACGAACTGCGCGTCGCGAGCGAAGCGGAACTCCAGCATGTGGAGGGCATCGGGCCCGAGAGCGCGGCCAGTCTGCGCGCGTGGTTCGCCCAGCCCCAGAACCAACTGCTGCTCGAGCGCTTCGTCACGGGTGGGGTGAAGCTCGAGTACCCGCGGCACGAGGTGGCGACCGACGGTCCTTTCTCGGGCAAGACCGTGGTCTTCACCGGCACGCTGGTGGCGATGGGACGCGCGGAGGCCAAGAAGCTCGTCGAAAGCCTCGGCGGAAAGGTGGCCTCTTCGATCAGCGCGAAGACCGAGTTTCTCGTCACGGGCGAAGGCGGCGGCTCGAAGCGCGCCAAGGCGGCGGAGCTCGGCATCACGGTGCTCGACGAGCCCGAGTTCCTCACCCTCGCTGGTCGCGCTCCGTCTTGAGCGCGGTGCGGCAGGGCGCACCTGTCGCCGACGGCTCGCACGGGGTACGCTGCGTCTTGCAACGCGATGGACTCCGACCAACAAGCAGGGGGCGCGGGTGGCGGCGAAGACCTATCGAAGCTCGACGCCAGCGAGCTCGTGGCGCGTGCGCAGGCGGGCAATGCCGACGCACTGGGCGAGTTGTTTGCGCGCTACTACGCGGTGATGGTCGAGTCCGCGCGCCGCAAGCTCGGCCCGCGCCTGCGCCAGCGCGAGGATCCCGACGATCTCGCGCAGACCACATTCCGCGAGGCCACGCGGGATTTCGCCCACTACGAGCACCGCGGCGAGGCCGCCTTGCTGCGCTGGCTGATGCAGATTCTGCAGAACAAGATCCGTGATCGCGCCGAGCACTGGAGCGCGTCGAAGCGCGACACCAGCAAGGAAGTGTCGCTGCAGGCAGGCAGCTCGGACGAGGATGGCAGCTCCGCGATCCACGATCAGGCTTCGCGCGACCTTTCCGTCACGGGCTTCGTGCAACGCAAGGAACGCGCGGGCCGACTCGAGGAGGCTCTGGCCGAGCTCCCCGACGAGTATCGCGAGGCGATCACGCTCGTGTTCTTTCGGGGCAAGTCCCTGCGCGAGGCCGGCGAGCAGCTGGGCGGTCGCACCGAGGACGCGCTGCGCATGATGCTGCGACGCGCCGAGGCCAAGCTGCGCGACAAGCTCAAGGGCAGCGTCGGCAAGGACTTCGACGCCGGTGGCCCGTTCGGCGCCCCGTGACGGCCCGTGAGACTCGGGTGCTTGTGAGGGGCGGAGCGCTTCGTTCGTCCGTGCACCGGTAGTCGGCGCCTCGTCAGCCAGCGCAGCTCGCGGAGCGCTCTTCCGCGCTCGTCGCGATGCTCGGACTCCGGCGAAGTTCACCTGCGCTGGCGTGGCGGTTGCGCGGGATCGCAGCCGCGTGGGCGCAGGACGCGCCGCCCGAGGCGAGTTGCCGCGCTGCGCCTGCGGTGGGGCGCCGGGACGAGCAAGTCTCTTGGGGATGTGGGCACGGGCGGCCGTGGCTGCTTCGAGCGGGCCGTGCCTGCGACGAACGAACATGCACGCTTCGCGAGGCGCGTGCGCAGAGCTCCCCTCGACCCGCTGCCGAGCCGCCACGCACGCGACCGCCGTGGGGCTTGCCGCCCGGTGGGTCGACCGCTATCTTCTGCGCCCCACCTAGGGCCGCTAACTCAATCGGCAGAGTGCCATGTTCACAGCGTGGAAGTTACTGGTTCAAATCCAGTGCGGCCCACCACTCCCCCCCGCCGACGGGGAGTACGCGAGCGGGAGCCCGCGCCGCGCCCAGGAGCGCCGAGGCGGGGCTTGCTTGGTGCTTCGAGCGTCGCCCGCTGCGCCTCGCGGGGCCTCCACAAATCGCCGGCCCCGGGCCGCGCCTGCGATTCCGAGGCCGGTTCTGGATGTCGAACGGTCGAAGCGCCGAGCGCTCGCCGTCGCGGCGCTCAGTTGGCGGCCTTGGCCTGCTTCACGGCCTCGGTGAGCGCCGGGAGGACCTCGAAGGCGTCGCCCACGATGCCGTAGTCCGCGACCTTGAAGATCGGGGCCGCCGCGTCCTTGTTGATCGCGACGATCACCTTGGATGTGCGCATGCCGGCGAGGTGCTGGATCGCCCCTGAGATGCCGACGGCGACATAGAGCTGCGGTGCCACGGTCTTGCCCGTTTGGCCGACCTGCTCGCTGTGCGGGCGCCAGTGCGAGTCGACCACCGCGCGCGAGGCACCGACGGCGGCGTTGCCGAAGGCCGCGGCGAGGTCCTCGACGATCTTGAAGCCCGCCGCCTCGCGCAGGCCGCGACCGCCGGAGACGACCACCGCAGCTTCCTTCACATCGAGCTTCGCGTCGCCCTTGGCCGCCACGCCCGTGACCTTGACCTTGCCGCCCTTCGTGGCGACTGTCGTGACCTCGGCCGCGCCGCCGCCCGTCGCGACCGCGAAGGTGTTCGAGCGCAGCGTGGCGCAGCACACCTTGCTCTGGCTCTGAACCGTCACCAACGCCTTGCCGGCCAAGATCGGACGCTGAACGGTGAACACGCCGCCCGAGCAGGTGAAGGTCGTGCAGTCCGCGAGCGGGGCGCAGTCGAGCAGGCCCGCCACGCGCCCGAGCAGGTCCTTGCCAGCGGAGCTGGCAGCGGCGACGAAGGCCACGGCAGCGTGGGCTCCGACGGCGGCAGCGATGTCCGCCGCCGTGCCGTCCGGGCTGTAGTGATCGCCGCCGGTGATGACGACGAGCTTCTTCGCACCCGCGGCCGAGAGCGGCGCGGCCGCTTGGGCGGCGCCCGGACCCGTGACGAGAGCGATGGGGGCAAGGCCGGTGGCGGCTGCGGCTCCGAGCGCCTCGAGGCTGGCGCGACGCGGAGTGCCGTCCCGGTGTTCGACGAAGACGAGGATCGAGGTCATGGCTGAGTCCTTGCTTTCGTCCTAGAGGACCTTGGCTTCGTTGCGCAGCGCGTCCATGAGCGCCGGCACGGCGGCCGCGCCCTGACCCACGATGCGACCGGCCTTGCGGGCGGCCGGGAGCTCGACCTTCAGCACCTTCACGGCGCTCTCGATGTCGACCGGCTTGGTCTCGTCGATGGTCTTCTTCTTGGCGGCCATGATGCCCTTCAGGCCGGCGAGGCGCGGTTCGTTCAGGCCCTTGTCGCAGGTGATCACGGCGGGGAGCGAGAAGGCGAGCGTCTCGATGCCAGCCTCGGTCTCGCGCTCTGCGGTGCCGCCGGTGGCCGTGAGCTCGAGCTTGGTGACATCGGTCACGCAGGACCAGCCCAAGTAGGAGGAGAGCATGGTGCCGACCGCGCTCTGGTCGCGGTCCGTGGCCACGCGGCCGCAGAACACCAGCTCCGCTCCGAGCTCCAAGATGCGTGTGGCGAGCGCCTTGGCGGTCGAGCGAGCGTCGCGGGCAGCCCAGGCGGGATCGAGCAGGATGGTCGCGTGGTCCGCGCCCTTGGCCAAGCACTCGCGCAGCTCCTTGCTCGCGTCCGAGGCTCCGAGCGTGAGCACCGTCACTTCGCCGCCGAGCTTCTCCTTGGTCTTGAGCGCTTCTTCGACAGCGAGGTCGTCATAGAACGACAGGCTGTAGACGAGACCGGTGGGGTCGATGCTGGCGCCGTCGGCACTGACCTTGACCAGCGCGTCCGTGAGCGGAACGCGCTTGACGCAGGCGATGATCTTCATGTCGGTGTGTCTCTTTTTCGAGTGGATCCGCGACGCTTCGCGCGGCTGCCAATCCAAACCGGGAGGTTAGCGGCGGGTGTTTCGAGCGGTCAAGGCGTGCAACTTGCGCACGGGTTGTCTCGATGCGCGTCGTTTCAGGCCGATGTCCTGCGCCGAGGCCCTGTTCCATCTCGCGGATGGCACGAACGCACGAGGGCGGCGAGCTGAACCGACCCGTTCGTCGCACCGTGCGAACTCCGGGGGGCGCCGCGAGCCAGCGACTCGCTCACAACGAGCGCAGGCTCGCGGAGTCGAGTTCATGGCCGCCCGCGAACTCGTGCAAGCGGCACACGAGCCCCAGCTCGGCGAGGCGCGCGCGGTCGCGGTCGGCCCACTCCGAGGTGTGGTAGCTGTCGTCAGCGCCGCGCGCGAACTCGATCCGCAGCCGCGCGAGCCGCTCGCGCGCGGCGGCGAGGTCGAGATCGGGCGGGATTCCGGCGCCGAAGGCGATCAAGCGTTGCGGCCGCACCTCGCCGAGCACCGTCCACCGCCAAGCGGTCGCGACGCCCTGCGAGAAGCCGAGCACGGTGGGGGAGAGCTCGCACCGCAGCTCGCGCCGAATCCAGAGCTGGACCTGATCGAGGTAGGCGATGTAGTCGGCGATCTCGCGTTCGCGCGCTTCGCGCGTCATCCAACTGGCGCCGATCGGCCCCGAGGACCCGCGGCGATAGAAGCGCGAGAGCGCCTCGGGCGCGACGAACACTCGGCCCTCGCGCGCGAGTGGTTCGCAGGAGCCGAGCATCTCGGCCGCGGTCTGCGCGTAGCCGTGGACCACGATCCACAGTTCCCGCGCCGAAAGCGGGTCGCCCGCGACCTCGACGCGCGCCGTGCGCCGCACGCGCAGTTCGTGGCTCGTGCGCTGCGTCACTCTCGCTACGCCCCGTTGCTTGTCAGCACCGGCGTGTCGAACGCGTTGCCGAGATACACCTCGCGCACCTTCGCATCCGCGATGATCTCCATGGGCGTGCCGTCCTTGATGCGCTCGCCCTTCGCGATCACGTACGCGCGGTCGCACAGCTGCAGAGTCTCGCGCACATTGTGATCGGTGATCAGGATGCCGAGGTTGCGTTGTTTCATCCTGCGGATCAGGCCCTGAATCTCCGCAACCGCGAGCGGGTCGACGCCGGCGAACGGCTCGTCGAGCAGCAGGATCAGGGGCTTGCTCGCGAGAGCGCGCGCGATCTCGAGGCGGCGTTGCTCACCGCCCGAGAGCGTGTTCGCGATGCTCTTCTCGAGCCGCAGGATCTCGAGCTCGTTGAGCAGGCTCGTCGCCTCTGCTTCGCGCTGCGCGCGCGTGTACGGCATGGTCTCGAGTACCGCGAGCACATTGTCGCGCACGCTGAGCGTCTGAAAGATGCTGCGATCCTGCGGCAAATAGCCCATTCCCAGGCGCGCACGCTCGAACATCGCGAGCTTCGAGCACTCGGCGCCGCGCAGCGCCACCTCACCGCCGTCGGGTCGCGTCAGGCCGACCGTCATGCGAAAGCTCGTGGTCTTGCCCGCGCCATTCGCGCCGAGCAGGCCCACGATTTCTCCCGCGCGCACGAGGAACGACACGCCGTTGACGACGCGCCGCCCCTTGAAGGACTTCACGAGCCCGCGGACTTCGAGCAGGGTCTCGCCGGCGACGGGTTCGGTGCGCTGAGCCATGGTGAGCAGGAGTCTAGAGGGCGAGGTCGCGAAGTCCGCTCGGTACGCAATGCAACTGCCTGAGCCCGTGGGCCTTGCGCGCGAGGCCCGCGGGGTCTTCGGGGAGGCCTCGCCGGGAGGCCGTGCGTCCGCATTGCGATTTTCGGCGGGCCAAGTGGGGGAACCCATGGAGTCCCTGACGCCCGTAGGCAAGTCCAACGCGCCAGATTTCAGCTGTGGATAACTTGTGGAGGGCTGGGGCGTGTTCGCGGCGCCGTTGCGGCTCGAGTTGGGGATTTCCGTGGCTCCGACGCGCTCGCATCCGGGTTGGCCAGTCTTGCCCGCGTTCCGTACGGCTGGGAGCCAACCTTGAGCTCGCTGAGCCAGTTTGGCCCATCCCAGCGCTGGACGCGCTGCGTGGTCAGATCCGATGTCCCCGCTCCTCGGCCCGGCCCGTTCTCGGCCATGTCGCTGTTGAGAACTCACTCGCGCGGCCCGTAGCGGTGCGTGCGACCGGCCTCGACTTTTGCCTGTCAAAGGTCCGCGGCCGGCTCGAGGCTCCGCGCACGCCCCAGGTCGGCAGGGGCCGCTAGCGGGTGGCTAGCGAATCCACTTCATGCGGTATGTGTCGAACGCGAAGGAGAGCGGCCAGAACACCGCCAGCGCACGCCCCGTGATCAGCTCTCGCGGAACGAACGGAACCGGCGCGTACTGCGCGTCCGCCGGCAGCGGCTGCTCGTCGCTGCGTGGGAAGACATGCAGTTCGCCGTACACATCGCGGAAGAAGGTCGTCGAGCCCGCGCTGGTCAGTTCGCGGATCGGGTTCGAATCCGGGCGATAGCGGCCATCGGCGAGCCCCTCGCGCGCGTTGCCGAGCACGGGTCCACCCTCGGGCCCGCCGCGCCACCGCAGCGCGATGGCGCGCCACTCGCGCCCGTCGCTCGAGTCCTGCGTGTTGTCGCCGAGCATGAAGTAGTGCCCGGCGGGGATCGTCCACTCCGAGGCGAAGCTGCCTTCCGTGTAGAAGATGTCGCGCCAGACTTGCAGGTCCACGAGGCGCGCGCCGCCGCCCGTGAGCGCGAGCTTCACGCCCGAGTTTTGGTCCGCGGCGGGAGGAACCTCGAGCGTCGCGATGCGCTCGCCGTCGAGCTCGAGCGCGAGCAAGTCGTCGAGGTTCTGGGCGGCGAAGTGGTAGGTGCGTCCAGCCTCGAGTCGCAGCGCGTGCTCGGCGCGCGCCGGCGGATAGGACTCGTTGCGCGCCCACTCGACGCGCACGGAGCCTGCTTCCTTGGCCGCGGGCCCCGGCAGCTCGAAGCGATAGCGACGCGCGCCCTCGCCGAGCTCGATCGCGAACATCGCGAGGCTCGCGCTCGGCGTGATCTCGCCCGTGACGCGCAGGTCGCCGACCGTGTTGGCATTGGAGCGGCGGAACTCCGGATAGCGACGCATCGCGTCCTGCATGCCCGCCGGATAGCCGTGCTGGTAGCTGTCGAGGATCGAACCGCCGCCGTGGGCCGCGAAGGTGAGCTGAGTCGGAGCGGCTGCGTCGAGCTCGCGCGCCGTGATCGAGCGGTTGCCCTCCGCCATCCAGTGCACTCCGCGCGCAGGCTCGCCGATGTCGATCGCCTTCCAGTGCTCGTCCATCACGCCCTCGGGGCGGCGCAGAACCTTCCACGGCTGCGTGCTGTCGGTGCGCTGCCACAGGTCGCCGTACTGGATGCGGACTTGCTCCCCCGGCATGCCGACGAGGCGCTTGACGAAGTTCTGCGCGCGGTTGAGCGGGTACTTGAAGATCACGACCTCGAAGCGCTCGGGGTCGCGCAGGTGGAACGAGAGCTTGTCGACGAGGATGCGGTCCTTGACTTCGCCGACGAGCGTGCCGCGCTCGCGGAACTCGGAGCCCATCAGCGTCGGCTGCATCGAGCCGGTGGGGATCTGGTAGGCCTCGACGGCGAAGTACTTGAGCATCACCGCCATCACGATCGCGACGGTGAAGGCCTCGAGGTTCTCGCGCCAGCGCTGCGGCGGCCTCTTGTTCGTCGGCGTTCCCAAGGCGCGGCATCACAATGGCGCGGCGCGAGCGCGTCAAGCCGCGGGCGCGAAATGGCCCGTGGCGAGCGCACGCGACGCTCGACATGATGCGCGCGCCGCGCCATGCACGTCCTGTTCCTCGCTCCCGACACGCACGCGTACAACCACGGCTTCCTGCGCGGCCTGCGCTCGCTCGGCGCGCGCATCTCCGCGCTCGGCCCGCAGCCGCCGGAGCGGCTCTCGGAGGCGGTGCGACCGCTCATCGACGCCTATGTGTCGTGCGAGCGCATCCTCGAGGGCGAGCGCGCGCTCGCGGCCGTGCGCGCGCTGCCCGACGCCGACACGATCCGACGCATCGAGACCATCGACGAGCCGCTGGTCGAGACCGCGGCGTGGCTGCGCGGCGAGCTGGGCATCGAGGGCCTCTCGCTCGCCACGGCGCGGCTCTGTCGCGACAAGGTCGCCATGAAGGCCTTCCTGCGCGAGCGCGGCATCCCGTGCGCGCAGTCCGCGGCCGTGTCGAGCGAGCGCGAGCTGCGCGAGTTCATCGCACGCGAGGGCTTCCCCGTCATCGTGAAGCCGCTCGCGGGCTTCAACTCGCTCGACACCTACAAGCTCTCGACCGAGGTCGAGCTCGCGGCCCTGCTCCCGCGGCTCGCCTTCGCCTCGGAGCGGCCGCTCGCGGTGGAGGAGTTCATCGAGGGCCACGAGGGTTTCCTCGACACGGTCACGGGCCCCGAGGGCGTGCGCCACGACTTCGTCGGCCACTACTTTCCAGGCTGCCTCGAAGCCAATCGCGCGCGCTGGATCTCGCCCCAGATCGCGATCACCAACCGCATCGAGCTTCAGTCCTACGCCGAGCTGCGCGCGACCGCGCGCGCCGTGATCGACGCCCTCGGCCTGCGCTCGACCGCGACTCACATGGAGTGGTTCTTCGGCGCCAAGGGCCTCGTGTTCTCCGAGATCGGCGCGCGCCCCGCGGGCGAAAAGATCTGGGACATGTACCGCGAGGGCGACGACCTCGACATCTACCGCGAGTGGGCCCTCGCCGTGCTCGGTCTCCCCTCACAAGCGCGGCCGAGCCGCCGCCGCGCCGTCGGCTCGATCCAGATTCGCCCCGATCGCGACGGCACCGTCTCGGAGCACCTTGGCGTCGACGCTGCGTTCGCGCGCTGCGGCGCTCAGGTCTACGAGCACGCGCTCCCCGCCCCCGGCACGCCCACCGCCGCCCTCGACCGCGGCTGGCTCTGCAACACTTGGTTCCGCCTCGCCCACGAAGACTTCGACGAGCTCCGCCGCTCGATGACCTTCCTCGGCGAGACCGTCAAGACGCGCGCCCGCTAACTCCTCCGCCGCCCTCCGCGCGTCGAGCGAAGCGCGGCACGACTCACCTCGAGGCTCCAGTTCCGCTTCCTGAGGGGCCCCCAAAAAAACGGGAGACGCCGAAGCGTCTCCCGAGAAGCACCACGAGCGCGGCGCGCCTCTGCTGGTTGCGATAACCGCTAGGGCCTCGGGCTCACGGAATGAAGGTGACTTCCAAACCGTCCGAGAGCATCGTCGTCTTCGGCGACGGCGGATCTCGGAAGGTAAGTCCGTCTTTTTCTGGTCGCTGCCTTGTTTCTCCGGCGACCTGAAAAAGCTCAGGAGACGCCTTGGCGTCTCCTGAGAGGAAGGCCCCCAAGCCGCGCGCTGACGCGCGGCGCGGCTGAGCTGGTTCTGAGAACCGCTAGGGCCTCGGGCTCACGGAATGAAGGTGACTTCCAAACCGTCCGAGAGCATCGTCGTCTTCGGCGACGGCGGATCTCGGAACCAGCACTGGAACCAAGCCTGATTGCCCGCCGCGAACGGGGTGCCGAGCGCGATGGGGTTGATGGTGCTGGTGTAGTTGAAGAAGTCGAGCGAGATCGAGCCGTCGCAGGCGCCGGCGATGCCGCCGGTGCCGACCGTGGCGGTGCGCTGCTGCGGGGACTTCACGCACAGGAAGGCCGAGCTGGCGCCCCACTGGAGGTCGAGTCGGCCGGAGATGCTGTAGAAGATCAGCCCGGTCTTGGCACCTTCGATGCTGGTGCAGTTGACGGTGAAGCCGCCGGCGCCGAGCGCGAGGCTCGGGAGGCCGGTGTAGCCCATCACGGCATTGCAGCCGTTGGTCGTCGTGCCCGAGGTGCAGTAGTTGACGATCTGCACTGCGCTCGGGCAGACCGAGTTCTGCGCGCCCGGGGTGCGGGGCTCGAGGGCGTTGGCGGCCTCGTTGAAGTCGAGGAAGTCAGCGCACCAGGGGGCGGGAGCGCCGATGCCGCGGAAGACGCCGCCCGGGAGGAAGGCCGTCGTGCCGACGCCTTCGGGTCCGAGTTGGATCGCGCCGTCGTAGATGCGGTCGGGGAAGTTCGGGGCGACCTGGTTGATGCCGCCATCGACCACCGCGCAGTGATCGAGGATCGTCGAGAGGGTCGGGATGTCCGTGATGCCGTCGTTGTCCGGGTCGACATCTTGGTTGAGCTTGGCGTTCAGCGCCGCGACATTGGCCGAGGAACCGGCGTCGACGACATAGAACGTGTCCGAGCCGTTCTCGAGGCGGTCCTGGGTGCCGAAGTTGAAGTCGGCCGTGAACGGCGCGGCGACCGAGTTCTGCAGGCCCGAGCTGCCGAGCACGAACAGGCCGCTCGCCGGAACGGTGTAGCCCGTGAGGTCCCACACGCGGTCGAGGGTGCCTTCGTTGCCCGAAGCCGACCAGTCGCCTTCGACCACCAGCACGACGATGTTGTCGAGCGAGCGACCGGGGGTGGTCTTGAGCTCGATGAACTCGTAGAGGTCGGTGCCCGAGTGGGAGATGTACAGCTCGTTCAGGTAGATCTGCTGGGCGAACGCGCCGGCCTGCGTGGCGACCAGCGCGGCGGCCGCGGCGAGGGAGGTCCTGAGAAAGTTCTTCATGAGTTTGGGGCGTGAGTCCGTTAGACGGGTCGCGAGGGTGAGGTCGCGTTCCGGAGGGACGGGAGAGAGAGGTGGGTGGTTCGACGGTAGCACAGGACGCGGGGTTCGCCTGAACTCGCGCCGCAGCTAACTCTCGCTGAAGACTACCGGATCGGGTCGAATTCGGGGGGGCTCGGCGTGCGTAGGCAACTGCTACGGCACGCACATTTCGGCCCAGCGAGGAGTTCGCAAAGTCATGCGCGGCCGAGACTTAGGCCTGCTCCGCTGGGCCTGCCGGAGGGCCTCCGGAGCGGCCGAGAAGGGCAAGAATTCTTCGCGCGCAGGCGTTTTCTTGATCGGAACGCACCGCGGACCGGTCCGCTAGCCGCCCGAGAGGACCTTGGCGATGCGGCGGCGGAAGACCTCCATCCGCAGGGCCGCGGCGGGGGAGTGCTCAACCAGCCACTCGGCGTTGGCGAAGGCATAGGGCGAGGTCTCGGCGCGCAGGCGCGCGAGGTGGGGCTCGACCTTGGCGAACAGGTACAGGCCTTCGCCGGAGTTCTCGGCGAGGAAGTCGGGGTGCATCACGCCGTGCCGGGCGAAGCTGTAGGCCATCTCGAAGTAGCTCGAGACCTGCCGCCAAGCCGCGTTGTGCGGGTGCTCGGGCTTGGTGAGGGCGGCGAGTTCCTCGTAGCTCTTCGGGAAGAACTTCCCGATCGCGTCGCGCGAGGCGCGCATCACGCCTTCGCGCCGTAGGTCGTAGAGCTTGAGCACGAGCTCCGCATCGTGATGGTCCGCGACCTGCTTGGGCGCCGCGCCCTCCGCGAGCACCTTGGCCGCCTTCTTGGCGAGCTTGTCGCCGCCCTTCTTCTGCTTCTTCTTGTGCTGCTTCATGGTGCGCGCAGTCTAGCGCGCGCCGCGGCTACTCCAGTGGCGTGAGCGCCACCTCGCGAAACTCGATCACGCCACCCTCGGACTGCAGGCAGATGGTGCCCGCGACCTCGTCGGCCCACTGCGCGCGGTTCTGCAGCTCGCCGTTCACCTCGAGCGTGACTTCGCCCTCGCGCGCCGTGATGTGGTAGCGGTTCCACTCTCCGACCGGCCGCTCGTTCGTCGGCGCGAGGCGCACGCAGTGATCGCCGCTGGTGCGCGCCATGTCGGTCGCGACCGGGAATCCGCCGATGATCCAGAAGTCGCCGGCGTTGCGGTGCATGAGCTGCGCTTCGAGGCTGCGCGGCCAGATCTGGTCGGGGCCAGTCTTGCGCAGGAGCACGCCCGAGTTGCCCGGCGTGCCGTCGGGTGCCCACCGCCACTCGAGTTCCAGCACGAAGTCGGTGAATGTCTCGCGCGTCTGCAGGTAGCCGAAGGGCGAGCCTTCGCAGCGCAGGACGCCGTCGCGCACGCTCCACACATCCTCGCGCCGAGTGGGCGCGGAGAGGTAGTGCTCCCAGCCATCGAGATCGACGCCGTTGAAGAGCTTGCGTCGCGCGCCGCTCGTGCGCGGACGCGACGGATCGTGCCGCAGGAACGCCAGCAAGTCCGCTTGGTCCTGCGCCGTGAGAGCGAGCAGCACGCCGTCGGGCATCACGCTCGTCTCGTGCCTGCGCGACGATTCGATCTCGCTCTCCTCGAGCGCAACGCGGTGGCCATCGGTGTCCTTCAGCACGACCACGCCGGTTCCGGGCGCGAGCGGACTGCCCGCCTGCAGGAAGCCGGTGTGCACGAGCCCGTCGCGCGTCTCGATCGTCCATGTCTGGTAGCCGAGCGCGAGCGCGCGGCTCGGAGCGAGGAGCTCCTCGAGCAACTGCTCGCGTGAGTACTTCGAGCCGATGCCCGACAGCTCTGGGCCGACATCCGCGCCGCGTCCGCGCAGCGCGTGGCAGCGCGAGCACGCCGCGCGCTCTCCGAAGAACACCAGCGCTCCGCGCCGACGGTCGCCCTCGAGCGCGAGCACTTCCGTGCGCGAGGGCGCGTTCGTCGTCGCCGCAGGCCACTGCGCCGCGGCGAGTGCGCGCACCGCGGGATCGGCGTGCGACACGAGCGGCCCGCGTAGCGCAGCGACGAGCTCCTCGCTCAAGCGCGCGGTCGCCGCGAGATGCAGCAACACCTGCGCGCCCTGCGGCGTCGCGAGCAACTCGAGCGCGGCGGCGAGACGATCCGCGGTCGACGCGGACGCGTCGAGCACGACCCCCCGTGCCTTCGCGAGCCCGCTCGAGTCCGGTGCGCTGTCGAGCCAGACCTCGAACTCGACGCTCGTGGTCGAGCCCGCGCGCCGTGGGCCGTTGTCGTCGGGCGAGCAGCGCGCGACGAGCCGCTGCATGCCGTCGGGGATGCGGAACACGATCTCGCTCGCCGCGTGGGTGCCGAAGCCATCGGTGTAGGTCGTGCCGTCGACGACGAGCGGACCGCCTTCGCAGCTCTTGCCCATGTAGGTCGAGCCGAAGCCGCTCGAGGCGCGCACCCACGGCAGGCTCGCGAGCGAGATCTCGCCCGAGGGGCCGAGGAAGCGCGCGCCGATCCAGTCCGCCCAGTCGTAGGAGATGCCGTCTCCCGCCGGAGTGACGGCGAGCAGCACATGCCGCGCGCCGACGAGGTCGACATCGATCTCGACGAGGCGGCTCTCGCGCAGCACGCCGCTCGACCACGCCTTGCGCGCAGCGTCGCGGTGGAAGTCGCCGAGCTCGCGCGCGAGACCGAAGCCGCGCCAGTCGTTGCTGTCGCGCTGGCGCACCCACCAGGCCGCCATCGGGCGCAGGTCGAGCGGCCCTGCGAGCGCGAGCTGCAACATCGCGTCCGCCGCCTCGCGCGACTTGGAGAAGGCGAGTCCGTCGAGCGCGCGCGCGCGGCGCTCCGCGCTCCTCGACTCGAGCGCCTCGCGGCGCAGGTCCTCGAGCGCGCTGTCGGGATGCAGGCGCCACGCGAGCGCACTGCGGCGTTCCGAGAGTTGCCCGTCTTCGCGCTCCGAGTCCCGCGCGGCGATCGCCGCGTAGAGCGCTTCCTCGCGCCCTTGCGCTCCGATGCCGATGGCTTCGACGAACGCGCGGTCGTTGGCGGGCCACGGCTCGCACAGCGCCGCCAAGAGCGGTACCGCTCGCGCCGCGTCGACATCGCGCAACGCGATCGCGAGCTCGCGCTTCAGCGCGAGCGAATCGTCCTTCACGACGAACTTCGCGATCTCCGTGATGTCGGCGCCGACGGCTCGCAGCGCGCGGAAGGCGGTGACGCGCAGATCGGCGTTGGGATGTCCGAGGTACTCGCGCACGACGCCGCGGCCGGAATCGCCGCGGCGCGCGAGCAGCCAGAGCGCGCGCGCCGCGAGGCGCGGCTGCGGCGCCGTTGCCACTTGCTCCAGTCGCGACTGCGCGGCAGCGCCGAGCGCATCGAGGGCCTCGAAGGCCTGCCAGCGGACATTCACCGCTGGGTTGAGCAGCGCCGCGAGGCACGACTCGACGCGCTCGAAGCTCATGCGCGGGTTGATGTTGCGCGACGACTGGCTCGCGACGCGCAGGATGCGGCCGTAGCCCTGCGTGTCCGCCATGGCATGTCCGCCGACGAGCGGATCGAACCAGTCCGCGACATACACGGAACCGTCGAGGCCGACGGCGACATCGCTCGGGCGGAAGTGTTGCGCGTCGCTGTCGCCCTCCTTCGGTCGCAGGAACAGCCCGTGTTCGAGCGCGATGCCCGCACCGCGCTGGACGGGCTTGTGCGCGTACACGGCGCCCGCGCCCGCATCCGCGTCGAGGATCCAGCCCTCGAATTGCCTCAACTGCGAGCCTTCGTAGACGACGAGCCCCGTGGGCCCGCCGTGGCCGTGGACGCAGCCGCTGGGCGCGACGCCGGGATCGTCGGCGTGCCAGTGCGCGGAGAGCGTGTCCTGCCCTGGGCGCTGGTCGGCGCTCCACAGGCGCGAGCCGTCGGGAGAGAAGAAGCCGTGGTCGCCACCTTCGAGGCACCACAGCGTGCGCGAGGCGGGCGGGCCGTCGTCGTTGTCGGTCTGGAAGATGTTGCCGAACGAGTCGAGGGCGAGCTCGTAGTTGTTGCGGAAGTTGTGCGCGCGCACTTCGAGCCGCGAGCCGTCCGGCTGCACGCGCAGCGCGAGTCCACCGGTCCACACGCGGCCGTCGTCGGAGGCGAGTGCGGGGCGATTGTCGACGAGCGCGGGACCGCCGTCGTTGTAGATCGAGCCGGAGCGCAGCCAGCGGCCGAGCGCGTCTTGCACGCGGTGCGGACCGGCGTTGCCGACATTGAACCACCACGCGCCATCGGGACCGCCGACGAAGGAGTGCAGGCCGTGGTCGTGGTCGAAGCCGCCGAAGCCGGCGAGCAACGGCTCGTGGCGGTCGGCGATGTCGTCGCCATCGTCGTCGTGAAACACCCACGCGGTGGGGGAGCAGGACACGATCACGCGCGAGCCGAGCACGGCGATGCCGAGCGGAGCGACGAGGTCCACCGACTGCGCGAACACCTTGGAGCTGTCCGCGACACCGTCGTTGTCCGTGTCCGCGAGGATCACGATGCGATCGCCTGCTGCGTCCGCGAAGCCGGGGTTGCGGCCGTTCCACTTGCGATAGTTCACCGCCTCCGCGACCCACACGCGTCCGCGCGCGTCGATGTCGATCGCGGTCGGGTTGTAGAGCGCAGGCGAGCTCGCCCACAGCGTCACGCGCGCGTGGCGCGGGCTGTCGAAGCGCTCGGTCAGGTCGGATGTGGAGGCCGCGAGGAGAAGCAGCGTGAGCATGGGGCGCGGGGCGAGTGAGGGACCCCATCTTGCCTGAGCGTCCGACGCTTCACACGCGCCAGAAACCCGTGAATTGCAGGGCCGAGCGGTCCTCGCCCTCGAGGAAGGCCGCGATTTCGCCCATGCGCTTCTCGGTGTCTTCCTCGCCCATGGCGACGAGCTCGCTCGTGTAGGGGCGTTCGAACAGCACCATCGAGAGCGACTCGGGCGTGCGCGTTTCCTTCGTGCCGGTGCCGCGCATGAGGAAGCGGTAGGGCTGCGGCAGGCGGCTCTCGTGCGCGGCGGCGAGCGCGGCGATGTTGCGCGAAGGGCGCAGCATCAAGAGGCGCACGGGGTGCAGGCCGCGGCGACGATCCTCGGGCAGCGCCGCGATCAGCTCGTTCACGCGCTCGAGGTTGAGCGCGTCCTGATCGAGCATGTCGAGGAAGATCGCATTCATGAGCAGGCCGATCACCTGCGCGGGCGGTGGGTAGCCCGTCGGTGGAGGCAGCGGGTCGCGCGACGAGCGCTCGTAGCGAGTCGAGATCGCGAGGATGCGGTTCGCACCGAGGTGCACCGCTGGAGCGAGCGGCGCGGTGAGCCCGACGCCGCCGTCGCCGTGCCAGCTCGCACCGAGCTGAACCGCTGGAAAGAACAGCGGCAACGCCGCGCTCGCCATGATGTGCTCGACGCTGAGTTCCGCGCGCACGCCGACGCGAGAGGGGCGCGACCAGCCGCACGGCGCGCGCGATTGCACGTGCGTGATCGACGCTCCGTTGGCGTAGTCGGTGGTCGTGATCGCGACGGCCTCCAAGTCCGCGCGCAGGTTGCGTGCGATGCCCGGAAGCGCGAGCGAATCGGCGCGCAGGGCCTCGGTCAAGAGCTCTCGCAGTGGCTGCGTGTCGACCAGCGCGCGCGGATGCGGCGCGAGGCTGCTCGAGCCGGTCGACAGACGCAGCATCCAGCGCGCGGCGGACTTGAACAATGTCAGCGCGTCGCTGCGGAGGACGCGCTCGGTCGAGAGGCCGCGCCAGAGATCCTCCAGATCGAGGACGCGCTCGCCGAAGCTGCCTTCGCGCGAGGCGAGGAAGGCGGTGTTGATGGCACCCGCGGAGACGCCGGTGAGGATCGGTAGCTGCAGGTTGGGAAAGCGCCGCGCGATGGCGCGCAGCACGCCCGCCTGATACGCCGCGCGCGCGCCACCTCCGCCCATCACCAGCGCGAGCTTGGAGCCGTTCATGGCGCTCGCTCCACGCCAACGAGCGGCCGCGGCCCCGCAGGGGAACCCTGTGCCGCGTCCCTCGAGCGTCGCTGGCTGCCTTGCATAGGCTCGCACATGGCGAGCAACATCGGCTCTCGCGGGGCCAAGCCCAAGCGGATCCACGGATTGCAGTGGCGATGTCTCGCCGCGAGGAACCCGGGCTGAGGGGGGCTATCGCGCACGCGCCGCGGCCCCTATAGGGGGCGTTCATGGACTTCTCGACCCACCCGCTGGCGCTGGGGTTCGGCCTGCTGCTCGGGCCTGCGCTGTGCGCTGGTTGCGCGTGCCTGTGGGGTGCGCGGCGAGGACGGCTCGGCGTCGTCGGAGCGCTTGGTGTCGCGCTCGGGTACCTCGCAGGGCACGCCGCCAGCCTCGGCGAATGGCCGTCGCTCCCGCCGGCCACATCGAGCGAGGCGCTGTGGTGGACCGGCGCGATCGGCGGCCTGTGCGCGCTGGTCTCGCTCCAGCTGCGCCAGACTTGGATGGTGGCGGCGCTGGGAGCGCTGGCGAGCGCGGGTGCGGCGGCGCTCCTCTTGCGCGCGCGGCTGGGGGACATGGGCGCGGGCGAACTCGCGCTGGAACTCGGTGGCAGCGCGCTGGCCGCGGGGAGCGGTGTGCTGGCGCTCGAGCGCGTGGCCGAGCGCGCGCGCGGTGGCGAGGCGGCGGCCTC
>VGYZ01000017.1 GCA_016872795.1 Planctomycetota bacterium | reverse complement strand
TCGGGGCCCCTCCGGCGTCCCCGCCGAGCGCTGCGCCGACCCCGGCCGTCGCCCGCCCCGGCCGCGCAGGCGTTGCTCCTCAGGCGCTCGACATCGTCGACCTCGCCCAGCTCTCCGGCCAGCGACCAGACGCGGTGGTGCAGGGGCACCGGCCGGACCTTGGACTCGACCACCTCGATCGGATGGGGGCGGATCTCGGCCAGCCACTTGCCGAGCTCGAAGATGTTCGGGACGGTCGCCGAGAGGCAGATGAAGCGCATGTTCGGCGGGGCGAAGATCAAGGATTCCTCCCACACCGAGCCGCGCAGGAGGTCGTCGAGGTAGTGCACCTCGTCGAAGACCGCGAACTCGACATCGTCGAGCTCGCGCGGGTTCTCGAAGATCGCGTTGCGCAGGATCTCGGTGGTCATGATGAGCACCTGCGAGCGCGGATTGAGGGTCACATCGCCCGTGAGCAGCCCGACATCGAGTGCCTGCGCCTTGAAGTCGCGGAACTTCTGGTTGGAGAGGGCCTTGATCGGCGAGGTGTAGATGCAGCGGCGCTTGCGCGCCACCGCCTCCTCGATGGCGTACTCGGCGACGAGCGTCTTGCCCGCTCCGGTCGGGGCGCCGACGAGCACGTTCTTTCCCGCCCGGATCGCCGCCACGGCCCGCGACTGGAAGGCGCTCAGCGTGTAGCCGTGCCAGCAAAGCGGAGGGCCGTCGTCGGGTTGGTTCGACATCGTGCGCAGGATTCGCGTGCGCATGCTTGAGGCGGCGCGCTCGTCGGGGTATCTAACGCTTCGTCGACGCGGATACCAAGCTCCGCATTTCGACCTCGCGAACCAGCCGCGCGTGCGCCGCGCGCTTCCTTCTCCCGCCGCCCAGCCCGTTTCTCGCCACCGGAGCCACTCGACATGGAATCGACCAACCCCGCCAAGAACCTCGCTCAGGTCCAGCGCTCGCTCGCCGGTCTCAAGATCGTCTCGCGCCTGCTGAGCCACGAGCTGCACGCGCAGTCCTCCGCCAAGGCGATCACGCTCTCGCGCGATGAAGCGCTCGAGATCCAGACGGTGATCGATGTGTTCATCGAGGAGCTGTCGCGCAAGGGTGCCGGACCGGCGACGAGCGGCGTCGAGCACGCACCGGTCGCCGTTTCGCGCAATTGAGCATCGCGCGCGGACGGCGAGCAGCTCGCGCGCGTCGCGGGCGGCTCCCCACCCGCGCCTAGGTCGCACGCCCGTGGAAGCCAAGGTCGAGGCGTCTGCCGCAACGCTGTCCGCGCCGACCGCCCAAGAGGCGCGCTCCTCGAAGGAGGCGCTCGCGTCTGCGCGGCTCGGTGCGCTCGGGCTCGTGCTGTCGGTGCTCGCGATCCTGTGGTTCTTCCGCGTGCTCGTGCGCGACGCCGAGGCCGCGAGCTTCACATCGGTCGATCCCTCCGCGGCGCGCGTCGACTTTGGGCCGGGCTGGAACGACCCGCGCTGGGAAGCGCTCGTCTCCCGCACGCTCGCGCAGCTCCCGCCGCTGCATCCCGAGCGCCCCGGTGATGTGCGGCAGGTCGAAGATGCGCTGCTCGCACTCCCGATCGTCGCCGCGGTCGGCGAGTCGCGCGTGCTGTGGCCCGATGGCCTGCGCGTGGATGTCGAACTGCGCCAGCCGGTGGCCTGTGTGCGCTCGGGCGAGGTGTTCTTGGCGGTGTCGCTCGAGGGCATCGTGCTGCCGGGCGCGTGGAGCACGCCGCCGGGCCGCGAGGGGAAGTTCCTGCCGCTCGTGGTGCTCGAGGGCGACGCGCGCGACGCGGCGTGGGAGGGCAATGTGCTCGACTCCGCTGCGGCGCGCGACGGTCTCGCCGTGGCGACGGCGCTCGCTCGCGAGCTCGCGGCGGACGATTGGATTCGCCTCGGACGGGTCGTGATCGACGCGCGCAGCGCGCGCGCCACCGGCGTCGAGGAGCCGGGTACCGTGCTGCTGCTCGAAGGCGCGCGGCGCATCCTGTTTGGCCGCAGTCCGAACCTCGACTCACCGGGCGAGCTGCCCGTCCAGCACAAGTGCGTTTCGCTCGCTCGCGCGCTGCGCCTCGCGGAGAGCGGCGATCCGCCGATCGACTGGGAGATGGTCGATGTGCGCTGGGACATGCCCGAAGTCCTGCCGCGCGGCGGCCTGCCGAAGTCGGTGAAGAGGAAGTAGCGCGCGGCGCGGGAAGAGCTGGAGCGCGGCGCGGGAGCCCTACGGGGGGCCGCGCAGGACTTCTGCGAGTCGGTGCTTGCGCGGATCGCCGCCGCAGGTTGCGATCGCGCCCTGCCGTGAAGCTCGCTCGACCGATCCTCGCCCATGCGCTCGCCGTGTTGCCCGCGCTCGCCGCGTACCGAGCGGACGCGCGCGCGAGCCTCGCGAGTCTCTCGCTGCTCGGCTGGGCGTTCACCGTGCACCTCGCGTTCGCGCTCGTGCCGCACGCGCGCGGTGCGTCGTCGCGCTCGCAGCACGGGTTGGGGACACTCGCGCTCGCTGCGCCCTCGCTCGCGCTGGGAATGGGACTCGACGCGCAGGCCGGAGCAGCGTGGCGTGGGCTGCTCGCGCTCGCGGCGATCGGTGCGCTTTCGCTCGCGCTGCTCGCGGCGGCCGCGCCCCGCGGCGAGCGCGAAGGGCGCGCGGTGCTCGCGAGCCGTGCGTTGTTCGTGCTGCTGCCGGCGCTGCTCGGCGCGGCGCTCACGGTGTGCGGCCTCGAACACGACACGCTCGCTCGCGCGCTCTGCGCGAGTCCGCTCGCGAGCGCGTGGAGCGTGACGCTGCGAGTTTCGCAACCGCTCGCGCTCGCTCCGCTTGGAGCCGCGGCCGTGCTCGGTGCCGCCGTGCTCGCGGCGCGTGAGGAGAGAGAGCGCGCATGAAGCTCGCGTTCGCACTCGTCGTCGGAGTGTTGTCGCAGGGAAGCGGGCGCTTTCGTCAGGCGGAGGTCGAGCTGCGCGGGCCGCTCGCCGCGCTCGAAATCGCGGTCCTTGGACCGACGGCGGGCAGCGGCGAAACGAGCACGCGCCTCGAGCTCGACCTGGCGCCCGGCGAGCTGCGCAGGGTGAGCGTGCCGCTCTTCGCGAGCGCGGAGTGCGGCGATCCGGCGCTGCGCGAGCTACCGCAGAGCGAGGGTTCGGCAATGTGGACCGGCTGGACGCGCGAAGGCGAGGCGGAGTTCGCCCAAGCGTGGCTGGCGCTGCCCATCGGCCTGCGCACGCGGCCGAGCGTGGCGCTCTTCGACGGCGTCGCGGGGCGGGAGCCAGAGCCTGCGGCACTGCTCTTCTCTGCGGCGCTCTTCGTGCTCGTGCTCGCTTTGCGCAGGCGTCCCGCGCTCGCGCTCGCGAGCGGACTCGCGACCGGAGCCGTGCTCGTCGCGTGGCTCGCTCGCAGGGACATCGCGCCGCGCGAGCTGCGCGTGCTCGAGGGCGCGGGCGACGGAGCGTGGGTCGCTTGGGACAGCGGCTTCGAGTCGTTGCGCGTACCCGCGACGGCGCCGCTGCAGCTCGAAGTCGAGCCGCGCTCCGCCGCGGTGCGCGCGCACGGCCGTCTGTCGCCGAGCGGAGTGGGGGAGCTCACCCTCGAGGCCCGCGGTGCGCTCTTGCGGCGTGCGAGTCCGGTCGACGCCGGGCACCGCCGGATCTCCGCCGCGGCCAACGGCTGGGGGGCGCTCGAGGAAGTCTGGGTGCGCTCGGAGCATGGCCGCTGGAGCGTCCACGGGCCTTGGGAGGCCGGTGAGCCCCTGCCCGAGGGCCGGGCGGGGGATCCGCCGGGGGGCTTCAACCCCGCCCTGCCCCAGGGCACTGCGGTGGTGATCGCCCGACTGGCTCCGGGGACCTTCTCCGCCGGCGCGAGCGCCGCCAGGCCGGTCTGGCTGCGCTGGATCGGGCCCGCCGAGGCGGACTCTGGACTACCCCGTTGATGCGGGAGAACGCGCTCGCTACTCTCTTCGGCCGCTCTGAAGCCTCCAACTCCCGCTTCGCGAGCGACCGAGCCCTCCGATGAAGTCGACCCATGTCCGTTCCGCCGACGCTCAAGAGCGTTGGATCCTGTACGACGCCGCCGAGCAGAACCTCGGCCGCATGGCCACGCAGATCGCCATGCACCTGATGGGCAAGGATCGTCCCACCTACACGCCCGACCAGTTGACGGGCGCGCATGTGGTCGTGATCAATGCGGCACAGGCCAAGCTGACGGGCCGGAAGAACGACACCAAGGAATACCAGCACTACACGAAGTACGCCGGTGGCCTCAAGCGCGTGAACATCTCGGACATGCGCGTGCAGCGCCCCGAGGACATCGTGTCGTTCGCCGTGCGCCGCATGCTGCCCAAGACCCGTCTCGGCCACGACATGCTGCGCCGTCTCACGGTCTATCCGGGCGCCGAGCACCCGCACACGGCCCAGAATCCCCAGAAGATCACCCCTGCGAAGGCCTCCAAGTAGGCAAGCAAGGCGAGACACGCCACATGACCAAGACCAACCTCACCTGGGGCCTCGGCCGCCGCAAGACCTCGACCGCCCGCGTGCGCATCCAGCCCGGCGCCGGCGCGTTCTTCATCAACGGCCGAGCGCTCGACAACTTCTTCCCCGTGCTCGAGCACCGCAACCGCGCGACCTCGCCGCTCAAGCTGCTCGAAGGCGTGCAGTACGATGTGTTCGCAACCGTCGATGGCGGCGGCCTGATCGGTCAGGCCGACGCGGTGCGCCTCGGCCTCGCCCGCGCGCTCAAGACCGTCAACCCCTCGCTCGACTCCGGCCTGCGCGGCGGCGGTCACCTGACGCGTGACTCGCGCATGAAGGAGCGCAAGAAGTACGGTCGTCGCGGCGCTCGTCGCGGCTTCCAGTTCTCCAAGCGCTAGCGCGCTCGCGAGCGCGGCGGGGACTCCTCCGCGCACGCAGTTGTTGTTCACGACCCGCGCGGCGCCCACAGCGTCGCGCGGCGTCCTTTCCGGAGCGCTCCTCCGCGCCCCCCGTCGTCAGGTGCTCGACCATGGCAGGACACAGTCACTCCGCGAACATCGCGCGCCGCAAGGGAGCGGTCGACACCAAGCGTGGCAAGGTCTTCTCGAAGCTCGCGCGCGCGATCATCTCCGCCGCGCGTCAGGGCGGGGGCGATCCCGACGCCAACCTCAAGCTGCGCTATGCGGTCGACAAGGCCAAGGCCGCCAATGTTCCCAAGGACACCATCGAGCGCGCCATCGCGCGCGGCTCCGGCTCCAAGGACTCGGACGCGTTCGAAGAGGTGGTCTACGAAGGCTACGCGCCCGGCGGCGTGGCGCTGATGGTCGCGTGCCTGACGGACAACCGTCACCGCACCTCGCCCGATGTGAAGCACATCTTCGACAAGGTCGGCGGCAACTTGGGCGCGCCGGGCTCGGTGGCGTTCATGTTCACGCTGCGCTCCGTGCTCGCGCTGGAGTCGGGCGGCAAGGGCGAGGATCACTGGACGGAAGTGGCGCTCGAGCTCGGGGCCGACGACATCGAGGTCGACGGCGAGACGGTGGTGCTCTACGGCGCCGCCACGGCCTTCCCTTCTCTCAAGGCCGCCGTCGACAAGCTCGGGGGCGTCAAGCTGATCTCGGCGGAGCTTGCCTATGTGCCGCACAATCGCATTCCGGTCGCGGACCGCGAGGACGCGCGCAAGCTCCTCAAGCTGATCGAGACGCTCGAGGACAACGACGACGTGCAGAATGTCTACGCCAACTACGACATGCCCTCCGAGTGGCTGGCGGAATGATTTTCCGGGTGTTTCCGACCACGAGAGCGTCCGCTGGCGGGGCGGCGCTTCAAGTCGAGTGCCGTGCTCGCTAAGGTTGCGCGCGAAGGAGTTCCCATGGGCGACGGACTGCGTACGGTGCGGCTGGTTTCCACAGACGAATCCCTCTCGGCGTCGATCAAGGCGGCGGCGAGCGGGCTCGCGGGCTTCGAGTTCGCCTGGGTCAAGCAGCACGGCGACCTGCTCGCCAAGCCGCCGGTCGCCGGCGATGTGCTGTTGCTCGATGGTCGACTCGCGAAGGCCAATGTGTACGAGGTCTGTCGCCAGCTCGTCGGCAAGACGCGCTGCCGCACATATGTGGTGGTCGAGAAGGACAACCGCGTGGCCGAGGGCATCGCGCACTTCTGTGGCGCGACCGGCGTGCTGGCGCGTCCGGTCTCCGCGGCCGACCTGCGCAAGCTCCTCGCCGCCAGCGATTGCGAGCGCCCCGCGCTGCCGCAGGCCGCGCGCGGCACGGAGCAGACCGTCAACTTCCCGGACGCCTTGCTGCGCGACCTCTCGGGCGCCACCGATCAGGGCGTGGTCGCCGCGCTGGTCGACCCCGAGACGCAGCTCTTCAACTACGCCTTCCTCAACTACAAGCTCGACGAGGAGTTCAAGCGCGCGCAGCGCTTCGGCGCGCCGCTGTCGTGCGTGATGCTCGGCTTCGAGGGCGAGTGCTCGAAGAAGGTGCTGCACCAGCTCGCGGGGATCTTCCTGTCCGCCTCGCGCGACACGGACATTCTCGGCCGCTTCGATGTGTCGAGCTTCCTGTTCTTCCTGCCTTCGACCGGCCCCGACGGCGCGCAGATCATGGCGCGGCGCGTGCAGGAGGCGGCGCGCACGCAGGGTCTGTGCGACTTGGTCGGCGATCCGCTCGCGATCGCGGTGGGCATCTCCTCGATGCCGCATCCCAAGGTCGGGCGGCGCGAGGACCTGTTCGCGCGCGCGCGCGCGGCGTTCCTCGAGGCCCAGAAGTCGGGCGGGGTCGTCACCAGCACCTGAGCGCCGCGGCGGCGGGCTCGTCCTCGTGCGGGGGTACGCTCCTGCGGCGCCCCCGCCCTCCTGCTCGCTCTGCGCAAGAAGCGCGCAAGGAACGCCGCGGGCGCCGCGCCGCGCGCGCGTGCCGCTAGCATGGGCGCCGCGCGGGCCTGTGGAATTTCCCGAGACGGACCGCGCGCACATCGGCATGCGTACACGAATGGTGACGGCGTTCCTTGCGACCTTGGGGCTGTGCGGACTTTCGTTCGCGGCTTCGGGCAACGAGCCCGCGGCGGCGAGCGCGCCGCGCGGCACGCTCGAGGTCGCGCTCGACACGATCTCCGCCGAGGAGATCAAGGCCGACATCTTCTTCCTCGCGAGCGACGAGCTCGGCGGGCGCGATACGGTCAGCCCCGGCCAGCGCGTCGCGGCGCGCTTCATCCGCTCGCGGCTCGAGCGCCTCGGCATCGAGCCGGGCGCGCCGACGGGCTACTTCTTCGAGTATCCGCTCTCCTCGTCGCGGCTGCGCGAGGCCGACACGTGGCTGCGCCTGCGCGCGGGCGAGCAGGAAACGGACTTCGTGTTCGCGGGCGACTACTGGTTCTCGCCGGGCACGCCGCGCGACCTGCAGGTCGAAGGCGCGGTGCTGTTCGGCGGCAAGTGCGAGAAGAACCCGATCGCGAGGCTCGATGTCGCGGGGAAGTGGGTGCTCGCGCTCGACGAAGGCAAGCTGTTCGGCGATGTCGAGTCCGACCTGCTCGAGCGCGGCGCGCTCGGCCTCCTGCTCGTGCCCTCGGACAAGTACTCGAAGAAGCCCTACGCCGAGCGCTTCGAGGGCCAAGTCGCCTCGATGCGCCGTGGCGACGTGTCGTGGCCGCGCACGGACGCGAGCGGCGCGCCGAAGCCGCAGTTGCCGGTGCTGTACATCGCGCGCGCGGCCGCCGCGCGCGCCCTGCCGAAGCTCGCCGACAAGGACTCCGGTCTGCCCAAGTCGGGCGCCGACCTCGGGCTCGTTGCGACGCACCGCCGCGCGTACTTGGGCGATGGCGGACGCGTGATGGCCGAGAACGTGTGCGGCTGGATTCCCGGCGCGGATCCCAAGCTCAAGGACGAGGTGATCCTGATCTCGGCGCACTACGACCACGTCGGCACGAGCTCGCGCGACGGCCAGATCTACAACGGTGCCGACGACAACGGCTCGGGCACGAGCGGACTGCTCGCACTCGCCGAGGCGCTGGTCGCGCGCTCGCCGCTGCGGCGCTCGGTGATGCTGATCTGGGTTTCCGGCGAGGAAAAGGGCCTGTGGGGCTCGCAGGCGTGGACGCAAAGTCCGTGGCTGCCGGGCGGCGCCAAGCCGCTGTGCAACCTCAACATCGACATGATCGGCCGCAACGCGCCCGAGAAGCTGATGATCACGCCGACCTCCGCGCGCGCCGAGTACAACGGGCTCGTGCGCATGGCCGAGAAGGTGGCGCCGCTCGAGGGCTTCCCGGTGCTCGAGTCCTGCGACGCCTACTGGGGCCGCTCGGACCACATCAACTTCTCGAAGAACCTCAAGATCCCGGTCGCGTTCCTGTTCTCCGACATCCACGAGGACTACCACAAGCCCACGGACGACGCCGAGAAGATCGACTGCGACAAGATTCGCCGCGTCGCGCGCACGGTGCTGCGCATGGTCGACGGGCTGCAGGCCGACAAGCTCGACCTGTAGCGCTCTCGATCGCTCGAAAACGAGGACGGGGACCGCGCCCAGCGCTGGGCCGCGGTCCCCGTGTTGCTTCGCGAGACGATCGGCGCGTCAGGCGGCCTTGGCGCGCGCCTTGGCGCGCGCGCGCAGGGCAGCCTGTGCCGCCGCGAGCCGTGCGATTGGCAGGCGGTGGGGCGAGCACGAGACATACTGCAGGCCGAGCTCGTGACAGAACTCGATCGAGCGCGGGTCGCCGCCGTGCTCGCCGCAGATGCCGAGCTTGATGCCCGAGCGCGTGCGGCGACCGCCGTCGACAGCGATGCGCATGAGCGCGCCGACGCCTTGGGTGTCGAGTTGTGCGAACGGATCGCAGGCGAAGACCTCCTGCGCCACGTAGTTCGGGATGAACTTGGCGCCGTCGTCGCGCGAGATGCCGAAGGTCGTCTGCGTGAGGTCGTTGGTGCCGAAGGAGAAGAACTCGGCGCGCTCGGCGATCTCGTGGGCGCACACCGCCGCGCGCGGCAGCTCGATCATCGTGCCGACGAGGTAGGGCACGCGCACGCCTTGCTCGGCGAACACGCGCTCGGCCGTCGTGCGCACGATCTCCTCCTGCAGCTCGAGCTCGCGACGCGTGGCGACGAGCGGAATCATGAACTCCGGCTTGACGCTCTTGCGCAGCCGCTTGCGCACCGCGCAGGCCGCCTCGAACACCGCACGCGCCTGCATCGCGGTGATCTCGGGGTAGCTGATGCCGAGGCGACAGCCGCGGTGGCCGAGCATGGGGTTGAGCTCGTGCAGCGACTCGACCGTGGCGGCGAGGCGCTCCGGCGCGATGCCGAGCTTGGCCGCGAGCGCGGCGATGGCCGCGGGCTCGTGCGGCAGGAATTCGTGCAGCGGGGGATCGAGCGAGCGGATCGTCACCGGGCGCGGCGCCATCTCGATGAACAGGCCCTCGAAGTCCGCGCGCTGCAACGGCAGCAGCTTCGCGAGCGCCGCTTCGCGCTCCGCGCGCGTCTGGGCGAGGATCATCTCGCGCACGAGGTCGATGCGATCGCCCTCGAAGAACATGTGCTCGGTGCGGCACAGGCCGATGCCCTCGGCGCCGAACGCGACCGCCACCTTGGCCTGATCGGGCTGGTCGGCGTTGGCGCGCACGCCGAGCTCGCGCGTGGCGTCGGCCCAGCGCATGAGTTTTTGGAACGCGTCCCACAGTGCGCCGCCCTTCACGCCGCCGAACAGCGCGCCCATCACTTCGGACGGTTGGGTCGGGATCGAGCCCGCGAAGACCTCGCCGGTCGAGCCGTCGAGGCTGATCCAGTCGCCCTCGCGGAATGTGCGGCCCCGCACGCGCAGGACGCGCTCGCCGTGGGGGATGTCGACCTCGCCCGCGCCGGCGACGCACACCTTGCCCATTTGGCGCGCGACCAGCGCCGCGTGGCTCGTCATGCCGCCGCGCGCCGTGAGGATGCCGACGGCGGCTTGCATGCCGCGGATGTCCTCGGGGCTCGTCTCGAGGCGCACGAGGATCACGGTCTCGCCGCGCGCGGCCCACTCGGTGGCGTCCTCCGCGCGGAACACGACGCGCCCGCTGGCGGCGCCCGGCCCGGCGTTGAGGGCCTTGGTGAGCAACTGGCCTTCCGCGCGCGCGCGCTCGAGCTCGCTGTGGCGGAAGATCGGCTTGAGCAGCTGGTCGAGCGCCTCGCTCGGCACGCGCAGGAGCGCCTCTTGCTTCGAGATCAGGCCTTCCTTCGCCATGTCGACGGCGATGCGCACGGCGGCGAGGCCGGTGCGCTTGCCGGTGCGGCACTGCAGCATGAACAGCCTGCCGCGCTCGATGGTGAACTCGATGTCCTGCATCTCGCGGTAGTGGCGCTCGAGCAGCTTCTGGATGCGGTTGAGCTCGTTCCACGCGCCCGGCGAGCTCTTCTCGAGCGTCGCGATCGGCTGCGGCGTGCGGATGCCGGCGACGACGTCCTCGCCCTGCGCGTTCATCAGGTATTCGCCGTAGAAGCGCTTCTCGCCGTTCGCGGGATCGCGCGTGAAGGCCACGCCCGTGCCCGAGTCGGGGCCGAGGTTGCCATAGACCATCGCGACCACGCTGACGGCGGTGCCCCAGTCGTGCGGGATGCCCTGCATCTCGCGGTAGGCGCGCGCGCGGTCGTTCTCCCACGAGCCGAACACGGCGCCGATCGCGCCCCACAGCTGGGCCAGCGGATCCTCGGGGAACTTGTGGCCCGTGCGCTGCTGCACGATCCACTTGAACTCGGTGACGAGCTCGCGCAGGTCGTCGGCGGTCAGCTCCGTGTCGAGCTCGACCGCGCGTTCGTGCTTCTTGCGCTCGAGCGCCGCCGCGAACGGGTTGCGCTCGTCGCCGTTGCCGTTCTTCATGCCGAGCACGACATCCGCGTACATCTGCACGAAGCGCCGGTACGCGTCCCACGCGAAGCGCGGATTCGAGCTCGCGCGCGCGAGGCCCTCGACGGTCTCGTCGTTGAGGCCGAGGTTGAGGACCGTGTCCATCATGCCCGGCATCGACACGCGCGCGCCGGAGCGCACGCTGACGAGCAGCGGGTCCGCGGCGTTGCCGAAGCGCTTGCCGAGCGAGCGCTCGAGCTTCGCGAGGGCCGCGCGCACCTGCGCGTCGAGCTGCGCGGGATATGTGCGACGGTGCGCGTAGAAATGCGTGCAGACTTCCGTCGAGAGCGTGAAGCCGCTCGGCACCGGCAGCCCGAGGCGGCTCATCTCGGCGAGGTTCGCGCCCTTGCCGCCGAGCAGGTCCTTCATGCTGCGGTCGCCGTCGGCGTGGCCGTCACCGAAGGAGTACACGAGGCGCGCGCGCGGGCGCGGGGTGTGGTGGGCGGAGCGGGGCTTGGGGCGGTGGGTGGGGCGCATGTCGGTCGCGGCCCCGTGCTCAGGAGGCCGTCGCTCAGGGGGACTCGACGAGATCGACCCCATCGATCAGCCACAGCCGCTCGAGCGTGACGGATGTGAGGTCGCAGACGCTCGTTTCGGTCGCTTCGCGGGGCAGCCTGAGCACCCATGCCTCGCCCCCCTCCAAACCGCTCTCGGCGCGCACCATCGTTCCCAGATCTGCACGGCCGTCGTAGTAGGACTGCGCCGCGCGGATGCGGTAGAAGTCCTCGCGCACGAGGCGCACGCGCAGCGTGCCGCCGACGGTCGCCAGCTCGATCAAGTGCTCGTTCGGGCCGAGCGGGCGCTCGTGCCGGATGCTCGCTCCCGCGAGCGCGCCAAACCACGGCTGCTCGCGCTCTAGGCGGTCGCGGAACTCGCTGTAGCCGAACAGCGACAGCCCGTTCTGGCGGCGGAATCCGGTCGAGAAGCAGCCGTACTCCTGCTCGTAGAGGTCGGCGTCGAGGTAGCGCTGGAAGGCCTCGACGGTGGCGCGCGGGCTGTCGCGGCGCGCGGAGACGAGCGCGGCGGCGTCGGGGCAGCGGCAGGCCTGCGGGAGACCGGCGAGGCACAGGGCGAGGGCTAGGGTGCGCGGGCGCATCGGGAGGGATGCTAGCGGGCGGCCCCCGCTTCCCGCAGGGGCACTCGGGGCGAAGTTCGGACACTTCGCGCTCGCAGGGGCCCGGCGGTACTCGTAGGGGTTCACGCTCGGCGGCCTGTCCCTGTTTTGGGGGGCGGGGTGCCCGCGCGCCTTGAGGCTCCGCCTAGGGGCGTCCGAAATGCACGGTCGATCCCAGCGGGCCCAGCAGGGTACGATCTAGCCCGCCCCGCTCCAGACTCCTCGGATTCGATGCATGAACCTATCTCCCACTTCCTCCCACCGCCTCGCCACGCTGGCCCTTTCCGCCCTGCTCGGTGGGAGCGCCTTGGCGTTCGCCGCCCAGAACCCGCCGACGCCGGTCCCGGCCCCGACTCCGATCCCGTCGCCCGTCCCGCGCCCGCAGGAAGGCGGCGGCGACCAGAAGCCGCCGGTTCCGAACCAGGCCGCGCGCCTCGAGGTCGACACGCTCGACCACGACTTCGGTGCCGCGATCGAAGGCGAGAAGCTCTCGCACACCTTCAAGATGCGCAGCGCCGGCGCTGAACCGCTCGTGATCCAGAGCGCCAAGCCGACCTGCGGCTGCACGGTCGCCAAGCTCGAGGTTCGCAAGGAAGACGGGACGCTCGAGGTCTACAAGTTCGGCGATCCGCTGCCGAAGGGGGCCCAGATCGAGCTGCTCGCCGAGCTCAACACCCAAGGCAAGCACCAGCAGGCCTCGAGCAAGGTCAACGTGACCTGCAACGACCCGCGCCAAGTCGTCACGCTGGGCCTGAACGCCCGCGTCGACACCTACTTCCAGATCACCCCGCCGCAGCTCGACCTCGGCACGATGTCGACCGCGGACACGGTCGAGAAGGTCTTCACCGTGGCCGGCAAGAAGCCGGGCAACTTCCTGCTCTCGATGGAGCAGCGCCCGCTGCCGGACGGCATGAAGGTCGCGATGACTCCCAAGGAGCCCGACGCCAACGGCAAGGCTCAGGTGTGGGAGGTCAAGGTCACGCTCGGACCGGGCGCCAAGGAAGGCAACACCGGCTACCCGATTCAGCTCAAGAGCGACGAGGCCATCGCCGGTCACTCGGCGGGCGACGGCCACGGCCACACGGCGCCCACCACCTACGGCGCCACCGTCATGGTGACGGCCAGGGTCAACGGCCTGATCTCGTTCGAGCCCCAGTACCTCTCGTTCGGCCTCGTGCGCCCCGGTCAGGTCCTGCCGCGCACCCTGAAGATCACGGCCTTCGACCCGAACTTCAGCTTCGCCGATGTGCTCGACATCCGCCTCGTCGGCCCGAGCGACACCAAGCCCGAGTTCCCGCAGGCCGCCTACTTCAGCCACGCGGTCAAGGTCGCGGACGACAAGAAGAGCGCCACGATCGAGCTGACGCTCAACGGCCTGCCGGAGACCGTCGATGGCTCGTTCCAGGGCCGCATGATGATCAAGACCGGCCACCCGCAGAAGCCGGAGGTTCCGGTGCTGTTCTCGGGCGTGTGCCGTCCGGGCGTCACCGGCACTCCGCCGGCGCCCCAGCCGCTGCCCCAGCCGGTCGGCGGCGGCGTCAAGGGCCAGTAGCCCGCGCGCTCGCGGAAGCAATTCGCTCCCAGCGGCCCGTTCCTCCGCCAGCGTCGGGGGAACGGGCCGCGGCACTTGTGCGACTTCGCACGGGAAACGCACGGCGCGCTGTCCCCGAAGCGTGCGCAAACGACTAGACTCCCGCCGCTTCCATGGCACAGGACGTCGGAGAAATCTTGGTCGCCGCGGGCACGATCACGCCCGAGCAGCTGCGCGAGGCGCAGGTCGCCGCGCGCGGCGGGCAGGCGCTCCCCGAGGTGCTCGTGCGCATGGGGTTCACCGACGAGGTGGCGGTGGCGCGGGCGCTCGCCAAGGTCCACAACCTGCCCTTCGTCGACCTCACCAAGGGCAAGATCGCGCCCGAGGTGCTCGCGCGCATCCCGAGCGAGTTCGCGCTGGCGCAGGGCCTGCTGCCGGTGCTCGACAAGGGCGGCAAGCTGATCGTGGCGATCGACGACCCGCTCAAGCGCATCGTGGTCGACCAGCTGCAGTTCCAGCTCGGCTCCGAGGTGGCCTGCGCCATGGCGGCCTCGGGTGCCCTGCGGCGAGCGCTCGAGCAGCACTACGGCGCGGCGCCGGAGGAGAGCGTGGCGCGCTCGATGGGGGCCGAGCCCGGCTCGGGCGACGAGGGCGACGACGCGCCGATCATCCGGCTCGTGTCGCGCATGTTCCAGGACGCGCTCAACATGCGCGCCTCGGACATCCATGTCGAGCCGACGGGCAGCGTGCTGCGCGTGCGCTACCGCGTCGACGGCGTGCTGCGCGTCGTGGCAGAGCACCCGCCGCACCTCTCGAGCCCGCTGATCAGCCGCCTCAAGATCATGGCGGTCATGGACATCGCCGAGAAGCGCAAGCCTCAGGACGGGCGCATCGGCCTCGATCTGAGGGGGCGCAATGTCGATGTGCGCTGCTCGATCCTGCCGACGAACCACGGCGAGAGCGTCGTGATGCGCCTGCTCGACCGCTCGGCCAACCTGATCGGCCTCAAGGAGCTCGGCTTCGAGGAAGACGACTACAAGTGGTTCCGGCGCGTGATCGCGCGGCCCAACGGCATCGTGCTGGTCACCGGCCCGACGGGCTCGGGCAAGACCACCACGCTGTACGCGGCGCTCGGCGAGCTCAACCGTCCCGACGTGAAGATCATCACGGCCGAGGATCCGGTCGAGTACCACATCAAGGGCATCAATCAGGTGCAGGTCGCGCCGCGCATCGGCCTGTCGTTCGCGCGCGTGCTGAAGGCCATGCTTCGGGCGGCGCCCAACATCGTCTTGGTCGGCGAGATCCGCGACCTCGAGACGGCGGAGATCGCGATTCAGGCCTCGCTCACGGGTCACCTCGTGTTCTCGACCCTGCACACCAACGACGCGCCCAGCGCGCTGACGCGCCTCGCCGACATGGGCGTCAAGCCGTTCCTCGTCTCGGCGGCCGTGCAGGCGGTGATGGCGCAGCGCCTCGTGCGCAAGCTGTGCAAGTGCGCGACCGAGCACGAGGCCAGCGAGGCGGATCTGCGCGCGCTCGGGCTCGACCCGGGGCTGTACCGCGGCCGCACCGTGCGCATGCCCAAGGGCTGTCGCGAGTGCGAGGGCGGAGGCTATCGCGGGCGCGTCGGCATCTTCGAGCTGCTCGAGATGGACGATGTCCTGCGCGAGTTGACATTCCGCGGCGCAAGCCTCGACGAAGTGCGCACGGCTGCGCTCGCTTCGCGCAAGCTCCAGCCGTTGATCTCGGATGGTGCCCGCAAGGTGCTCGCGGGCTCGACGACTACGACGGAGATCCTGCGCGTGACGCGCGTGGGTGGGGAGCGGCGCTAGGGCGCCGCGTGAAACGAGCGAAAGGAGTCCCAACGTGCAAGTGATGGACCTGCTCACGGCGGTGATCGAGCGCGGCGGCTCGGACCTGCACCTCAATCCCGGACGCCCGCCGGTGGTGCGCATCCACGGCGATCTCGTGTCGCTCGGCGGAGCGGAGATTCTCGACGGGCCGGCCGTGCATTCGCTCGCGCGAGCGCTGTGCAACGACAAGCAGTGGGCCGAGATCGAGCACATCGGCACGACGGACTTCGGCATCGCGCATCCGTCGGGCAATCGCTTCCGCGCGAGCGTGTTTCGCCAGCGCGGGCGACTCTCGGCGGTACTGCGCCTGATTCCGAGCAAGCTGCTCTCGTTCGACCAGATCGGATTGCCGGAGGCGTGCAGGGAACTGCTCACGCGTCCGCGCGGCCTGATCCTCGTCACCGGTCCCACGGGCTCGGGCAAGACGACCACGCTCGCGACGATGATCGACTGGATCAACACGCATCGCGACGCGCACATCATCACGATCGAGGATCCGATCGAGTACTACCACGGCCACAAGAAGGGCATCGTCACGCAGCGCGAGCTCGGCGCGGATGTGCCGAGCTTCCCGGAGGCGATCCGGCGCGCGCTGCGCCAAGACCCCGATGTGGTGCTGGTCGGCGAAATGCGCGACCTCGACACGATCTCGGCCGCGATCACGGCGGCCGAGACGGGCCACCTCGTGTTCGGCACGCTGCACACGACCGGCTCCGCGCGCACGGTCGACCGCATCATCGACGCGTACCCGACCAACCAGCAGGAGCAGGTGCGCGTGCAGCTCTCCATGTCGATCGTGGCCGTGATCAGTCAGGTGCTGCTTGCGCGCAAGGACGGCAAGGGACGCGTGGCGGCCTTCGAGGTGATGCTGATGACGCCCGCCATCGGCAACCTGATCCGCAAGAACGAGACCAACAAGATCGCCTCGACGCTCCAGACCTCCAAGCGTATGGGCATGATCACGCTCGACGACTACCTCTACGACCTCGTCAAGCGCGATGTGGTCGAGCGCTCCGCGGCGCTCGAGGCCGCGCAGGACCCGAAGGACCTCGAGGCGCGCCTGTGAGTCCTGTGGGGCCCGGACAGGGCGCCGGACGGCGTCCCCTCGGCCAGATCCTGAAGGCGCGCGGCGTCGTGCGCGAGGGGCAGATCCAGGAAGCGCTCGTCGAGCAGCGCAAGAGCGGCGGCCTGATCGGGCAGATCCTGGTCGAGCTCGGCCACGCCAAGTCGAGCGACATCGCGCTCGCGCTCGCCGAGCAGGCGGGCATGGAGCTCGTCGACCTGTCGAAGGGCGTGCCGGAGAAGGCCGCGCTCGCGCTCGTCGACGGCGACACGGCGCACGCCTTCGGAGTGCTGCCGCTCGCGGTGCGGGGACGCACGCTGACGGTCGCGATCGGCGATCCGCTCAACACTGCGGTGCTCGAGGACCTGCGCTTCCAGACGGGCCTCGAGGTCAAGGGCGTGATCGGCGACGCGGAGCTCCTGCGCAGCCGCATCCGCGAGCAGTACGGCGAGCAGGGCTCGATCTCCGACGCCATCGCCGCGGCCTCGAAGGCCGCCTCGGGCGCCGACGCTGCGGCGGCGGCCGCGAGCATGCCCGTCGTGCGCCTCTTGAACTCGATTCTGCATCGCGCGATCCGCGACCGCGCCAGCGATGTCCACTTCGAGGTCTACGACGGCGACTTCCGCATCCGCTACCGCGTCGACGGAGCGCTGTACGAGGTCGAGGCACCGCCCCAGCACCTCGCCGTGCCGCTCGTCGCGCGCATCAAGGTCATGAGCGATCTCGACATCGCCGAGACGCGCATGCCGCAGGACGGACGCATCGAGCTCTCGATCGACGGACGGCCGGTCGACCTGCGTGTCGCGACCTTGCCGGGCATCGCGGGCGAGGGCTGCGTGCTGCGCGTGCTCGACCGCTCGGCGGTGCAGCTCGATCTCTCCGTACTCGGCATGGACAAGGACGAAGAAGACCTGCTGCGACGCCTCGTCGCGCTGCCGCACGGGATCGTGCTGATCACCGGGCCCACCGGCTCGGGCAAGACGACCACGCTGTACGCGATGCTGCAGGAGGCCAACGAGCCCAGCACGAAGATCATCACGGCCGAGGATCCGGTCGAGTACGACATCGACGGCATCGTGCAGGTCCCGGTGAACGACGAGATCGGCGTGACCTACGCCAAGGTGCTGCGCACGATGTTGCGCCAGGACCCCGACAAGATCCTCGTCGGCGAGATCCGCGACGCGGAGACCGCGCAGACGGCGGTCGAAGCCTCGCTCACGGGCCACACCGTGCTCTCGACGCTGCACACCAACGATGCGCCGAGCGCAGTGACGCGTCTCGTCGACATCGGCGTCGAGTCGTTCATGATCACGGCCACGCTCGAAGCGGTGATCGCGCAGCGCCTCGTGCGGCGCATCTGCTCGAGCTGCAAGACGAGCTACCAGCCCGACGACGACCTCTTGCGCGAGCTCGGTCCCGATGGCGAGGGGCTGCGCGGCTCGACCTTTTACTACGGACGCGGCTGCGAACATTGCCACCACACGGGCTACCGCGGCCGCACCGGCCTGTACGAGGTGATGCTGATGAACGACGACCTGCGCCGCATCGTGCTCGCCAACGGTTCGACGGCCGAGTTGCGCAGCGCGGCGATTCGCAGCGGCATGCGTCCGCTGCGACACAGCGGCCTCGCCGCCGTGACCGAGGGCCGCACCACGATCGAGGAAGTGCTGCGCGAGACATTCCTCTAGGATTCCCCCTTCCGAAGACCTCCGTACATGGCCAAGAGACTCCAACGCAGTGCACCGACGGCGGCCCGCGGCGAGAGCGGCGATTTCGCGGTTCCCTCGGCGGCGACGAACAAGAGCGGCGGTCGCGTGCCGGCGCAGCTGGTGACCGAGTTCACGACCCAGCTCGCGACGCTCTCGGCGGCCGGCATTCCGATCGTCAAGGCGCTCACGATCCTCGAAGGGCAGACGCGTCCGGGCCCCTTCAAGCATGTGCTCGCCTCGCTGGTCGAGGATGTCTCCGCGGGCACGGCGCTGTCGGAGGCCATGGCCAAGCACCCGCAGTGCTTCGACACGCTGTACTCGTCGATGGTCAAGGCCGGCGAAGCTGGTGGTGTGCTCGACGCGATCTTGAATCGCCTCGCGACGTTTCGCGAGAAGGCCGCCACGATTCGCGCCAAGATCAAGGGCGCGCTGATCTATCCAGCCGTGGTGGCCGTGGTCGCCGTGGCGGTCGTGAGCGCGGTGATCGTGTTCGTGATTCCGAAGTTCGAGGAGATCTTCGACTCGTTCGGCGCCGAGTTGCCGTCGATCACGCGGCTCTTGCTCGACACATCGCGCTTCACGATCAGCTATTGGTACGCGGTGTTCGGCGTGCCGTTCGCGCTCGTGGTGGGACACTTCGCGCTGATGCGGCGCGGCGGCTCGTATCGCTATCGCGTGCACAAGCTGCTCTTGCGCATGCCCGTGCTCGGAATCGTGATCGCCAAGGCCAACATCGCCGGATTTTCGCGCACGTTCGGCACGCTGATCGAGGCTGGCGTGCCGCACCTCGATGCGCTTTCGATCGTGCGCGACACGACGGGCAACGCCGTGCTCGTCGAAGGCGTCGAGCAGATTCGCAAGGTCGTGCGCGAGGGCGAGGGCATCGCGCGTCCGATGGGCGAGAGCGGCGTGTTCGACGACCTCGTGGTCAACATGGTCGATGTCGGCGAGGCGACGGGCGAGCTCGACAAGATGCTGCTCAAGGTCGCGGACGCCTACGACATCGCCGTCGACCGGCGCATCGACGCGCTATTCAAGGTCGTCGAGCCGGCACTCTTGATCATCATGGCCGTGGTGGTGGGCTTCATCGTCGTGGCGCTGTTCATGCCGCTGGTGACGATCATGAGCCAGCTCTCGGCGGGCGGCTGAGCCAGCGCCTTTGACGCGCGGCCTCGCGCGCGCGAGCATGGGGAGCGTGGTGACGCTCTCCCTGCGCCAGCGCGTGCTGTGGTGGATCCTCGCGATCCACGCCGCGGCGTTCGGCTTCGAGTTCGCCGTTTTCGGACGGAACTTGACGCGCACGAGCGAACAGGAGTCGCTCGAGCTCGCCGGAGGCCTCGTCGGCAACCTGCGCTCGCAGATTCGGCCGGAAGGCGGTCTCAATGCCGCGCGGATTCTCGGCTGGGAGGAGTGGAATCGCTTCGAAGATGCGCTGATTCTCGACGGCAATCTGGCGCTGGCCGCCGATGGTGCCGTCGTGCCGCAGGGCATCGCGCTCAATCCCCTGGGCTCGTCGCGGCGCGGGCCAGAGTTCGACGCGACGACCGTCTACAGCAACATGTACCTCGCGCAGCGGACGGGGCGCGCGGTCGACGATGTCGCGGGCGGGCGCGTGCTGCCGATCGACATGCCCGGGGGAGTGTGGGGCACCTGCTGGTATCGGATCGATCGCGATCAGGGCCGCACGACGAGGCTCGTGCGCACAGTCCTCGTGTTGTTCGGCGTGACGACGCTCTTGATCGCAGCGACGCTGTACATCGTGCTGCGCAATGAGGTGCTCGGGCCAGTAGCGCGTCTCACGGCGGCCGCTCGTCGCGTCGCGTCGGGTGACCTCGAGGCCAGCGTCGAGCCGCCGGCGCGCGAAGGAGAGCTGCGCGAGCTCGCGCGGGCCTTCAACGGCATGGTGGGCGAGGTGCGCGACTTCAACTCGCGGCTCGAGCGCGAGGTACGCGATGCGACGGAGCAGGCACGCGCGGCCGAGCAGGCGGCGATGGCCGAGCGGCGACTCGCGGCGACGGGCAAGCTCGCGGCCGGAGTGGCGCACGAGATCAACAACCCGCTCGGCGGCTTGCTCAACGCCGTGGAGCGCCTGCGGCGCGAGGACCTGCCGCCGCAGAAGCGCGCGCAGTACTTCGAGCTGCTCGCCGGCGGACTCGAGCGCATCCGCGACACGGTCGGCAAGCTCCTGCGCCTCACGCCGCGACAGTCGACGCGCGCTGTGCTGTCGCTCAGTGTGCCAGCGCTCGACGCCATCGGGCTCGTGCGCCATCGCGCGTCGCGTGTCGGGGTCACGCTGACGATCTCCGATGGCCGGCACTCCAGCGACAGCGAGAACCTGCCCGACGAGCTCGCGCGCACGCTCGCCGCGCTGCCCGGCGTCATGGGCGATGCCAACGAACTCGGTCAGGCGATCTTGAACCTGCTGGTCAACGCGCTCGACGCACTCGAGACGCGCGGCGGCGGGCGCATCGATGTCGTGCTCCGCAGCGGCTATGTCGATGGACTCGGCGCCTGCGTGCTGCTCGATGTGCACGACGACGGACCCGGAGTCTCGCGCGAGGAGCTGCCCCGCCTGCTCGATCCGTTCTACACCACGAAGGACGCTGGCAAGGGCACGGGACTGGGGCTGTCGCTGGTGCACTCCGTGGTCATCGGGCACGGCGGACGGCTCGAGCTCGGGAGCGAGCGCGGCCGCGGATTCCATGTGCGCATCACGATGCCTGCGCGCGAGCAGGAGGGCTGAGGCCATGGAGTCCATGGCGATCGTCTTGAAGTGCGTGCTGCTCGGCCTCTCGGCGCTGATCAGCGGGTCGGAGACGGCGCTGCTCAGTCTCGATGACGAGCAGGCGCGTCGCGCCGGGCCGCGCGCGCAGGCGCTGCTCGCGCGTCCGCAGCAGCTCCTGAGCGCGGTGTTGATTGCGAACATCGCCGTGAACACGCTGTTCTTCGCCTATTCGGCCAGCGCTGTGGAGGATCCCGTCGGGATCAATGCGTGGATCGACGGCCTGATCGCGCTCGCACTCGTCGTCGTGTTCGGAGAGGTGCTGCCGAAGAACCTCGCGCGTCGCTCGCCCGAGCCGCTCGCGCGCATCGCTGCTCCGCTGCTCACCGCGATCGTCGTGGTCACTTCGCCGCTCGCGCGCATGCTCGAACTCGCGCTGATCCCGATGTACCGCGTGCTCGGTCGCTTGGGCGAGCGGGAGCAGGGTCTGTCGTCGGGCGCGATTTCCGACGCGCTGCGGCAGGCCGCGGAGCAGGGGCACTTGCTCGGCGATGAGGCGCGCTTCTTGACGGCGATCGTGCGACTCGAGGACATGCGCGTGCGGGAAGTCATGACGCCGCGCGTCGACTTGATCGTGCTCGATGTCTCCGAGGAAGGTCGCGCCGAGGTCGCGCGTCGCGCGCTCGACACGAAGACGCCGTGGGTGCTGGTCGTCGACGGTCGGCCCGATGCGATCATCGGCCGCGTGCGCACGCGCAACCTCGCCGTGCATGCAACGCGTCCCGTGCGCGAGATGCTCGAGCCCTGCGTGTTCGTGCCCGAGGTGGCGTTCGCGGTGTCGGCACTGCGCTTGCTGCGCGACCAGCAGGTCGCCGAGGGAGTGGTGATCGACGAATGGGGCGGCACGGCGGGCGTCGTCAGCGTCGAGACGATCTTCGAGGAAGTGGTCGGCGACTTGCGCGTCGAGGGTGAAGCCGCCTACCAGCCGGTGGTCGAGCAGCTCGACGGCAGCTTCGAAGTCGATGGCGCGCTCTCCATTCGCGACTGGAACGAGCGCTTCGGTCAGGCCGTCGTGCCGCGCGAGTTCGAGACCCTGAGCGGCTTCGTGACGGCGCTGCTCGGCCGGATTCCCAAGGTGGGGGATCGGTGCGCATCCGGTCCGCTCGAGTTCTGCGTGCTGCGCATGAAGCGGCGGCGCATCGAGCGCGTCGGCGTGCGCGCGCTCGACCTCGGCGCGCGGGAGGAGCGAGCGTGAGCGGCGCTTGGCTCCTCGTGCTCGCGGGCTGTCTCGCGCTGTCGGCGATCCTCTCCGGCTCGGAAGTCGCCTTCTACCGCTCGAGCCGCACGCGCGTCGCGGCCGAGGCCCTGCGCGGCGGAGGGCTGCAGGTGCTCAGCCATCGTCTGGTGCGCAACGAGAGCCTGCTGCTCAGCTCGCTCCTCGTCGGCAACACGCTCGTGAACCAGCTCTCGGCCGTGGCCGTCGACGGGCTGCTCGAGCGCCTGTCGATTCCGGTTGCGTGGCACGAGCTGCTCACCGCCACCCTGCTCACTCCGGTGCTGGTGCTGTTCGGGGAGCTCTTCCCCAAGGATCTGGCGCGGCGTCGACCGCACCACCTGCTGCGCATCGCGGCCCCCGTGCTGGCGTTCGTGCGCGTCGTCGTGAGCCCCTTGGCGTGGCCCTTGGCGTGCATTTCCGGCGCCATCAGCGCGCTGCTCGGCGGCCGGTCTGACGGCTTCCGCTATGTGCACGCGCGCGAGCGCGTGTTCGAGCTCTTGCGCGAGCGCGGCGGCCACGGGCTGCCGGAAATCGAGCGACTGGCCCTCAACACCCTCGACCTGCGGGCGCGACAGGTCGAGTTCGTGATGGTGCCGTGGCGCAAGGTCGAGACCCTGCGGCTCGATCGCGGCCGCGAGGGGGCCTTCGAGCAGTTCTCGACCACGGCCTACTCGCGACTGCCGGTGATCGACGGCCGCGGCCATGTGGCCGGCTACCTGCACCAGCTCGAGTTCCTGCGCGAGCCGCCGGAAACCCCGCTCGCGGGTCTGGTCCGGCCCCTGATCGCCCTCGACCCGGCCACCCCGCTCGACCGAGCCCTCTCGCGGCTGCGCCAGAGCGGCCAGCGCGCCGCGCTGGTGGGCTCTCCGGAGAAGCCGGCGGGGTGGGTGACGCTCAAGGACCTCGTCGAGGAGGTCACCGGGGAACTCTCCCGCTGGTGAGCCCTTTTCGTCGGGCAGGAGGGGAACTATCCTGCGCGGCCGACCTAGAGGGTGGTCCACGGCGCGTCCGTTGCCACCCCGCTCCCATGAACCGACCCCTGTCCCACTGGCTGTGCACGCCGCCCTCTCCGCTCACCGTGCTCGCCGCGCTCGCGCTCGGGCTGGCGGCCGTGGGCTGGTCGAGCAGTTCGACGCCCCAAGCCCCGCCGACGACCCAGTCCATGCCGATGGTGCTCAACAACGGCGGCACGGCCGACTCCAACGGGCGCATGGTGGCCGTGACGGGCACCGACATCACGGGCGCTTCGGTGCTGTACCTCGTCGATACCGAGAAGATGCGCCTCGCGGTCTACGCGGCGGCCTCGACCGGTTCGTACCAGGGCGTGCGCTTGGTCGGCGCGCGCCGCATCGAGCTCGACATGGAGCTCAACGGCTACAACGACAAGAGCGAGTACCCCTACGGCGAGTTGGAGAAGCTCTTCGCCGAGAAGGGGCTGCTCAGCCTGCCCGCGGAGAAGCCGCGCGGCCAATAGGCCCGCACCCGCAGGGTCGCCCCCTCCGATCCGGGCCCCGCGCCCCGCGCGGAACCCCGTCCCACCCCCCAGAAACCCGCTAGAACCGAGACTTATAGGAGAATCCCGTGGCCGAGAAGGAGTTCTACAGCTTCGACGAAGCCCTGCGCGAGCTGCGCCTCAAGGAAGAGGAGCTCAAGCGCCTCGTCAGCGAGGGCGAGATCCGCGCCATTCGCGAGGGCGAGGTCGTCAAGCTGCGCAAGACCGATGTCGAGACCCTGCGCTCCACGCTGCAGGGCGGGGAGGTGGTCGACATCGGGCAGGCCACCGAGGAGATCGTCTTCGAGGACGACACGGAGCTCGACGCCGGCATGGCGACCGAGGAGATCACGGAAGCGGACACGATCCTCGAGGAAGAGGTGGTCGAGGTCGCCGAGGAAGAGGCCGAGGAGGCGCAGGAGTATGTGCCCGTGCGCGAGGAGAAGGAGCCCTTCGAGGGCGGCCTCGCGATCGCGCTGATGTGCGCTACGGCGGCGGTGTTGCTCGCTACCGTGCCGCTGGCGCTCTCGCTCCAGTCGGGCTATCCCAACGCCTTCTCGAAGACCGTCTCGAGCTGGTTCAAGTAACCCGACCGCTCGCCCCTTCGCGGCGGCGCTCAGTCCTCTCGCTCGCGTGCCCCGCGCTCCCGGCCCCCGCCGAGGAACGCGGGGCGCGGTTTTTTTGCGCCCAGCACATGCTTCGAAATTGCTTTTGCGGCCGCTAGTCTGCGACCCGCCTTGGCCCGCGTCCGCGCGGGCCGCGCGATCCGCACGCGCACCGCACCTCGCTCCTTTTCGCGTGCCCGACCTCGGGCAGGGAGCGGCGACGGTGGCGCGCCCCGCATCGCCGCGAACGGGATCACCACGCCGATGAAGCTCACCTCTGTCACCTCGTTCCAGACGAGCGCGCTGTTTGCCACCGCGCTCCTGTCGCTCGCCTCGTGCGTCGCGCAGGAGCGCTACGACGACACGCAGCTCACCGCCAAGCACTACCAGTCCAAGACGATCGAGGCGGAACGCCGCATCTCCGATCTCGAGGACGAGAACCGCCGCCTGCGCGCGCAGCTCGACGCCAGCGAGAAGAGCCTCGCCGAGGCCGGCTTCTCCGCCGAGGCCGTCGACGCGCGCCTCCAGAACCTGCGCAAGGTCTTGGCCGAGATCGGCGGCAACCCCGGCGATGTCACCAAGTTCGCCGTCGACGGCGGCTATGTCTACCGCATGAAGGACTCGATCGTGTTCGGTCTCGGCTCGGCCGAGGTCTCCGAGGACGGCAAGAAGGTCCTCGGCGAGATCCGCGAGGACATCAAGAGTCGTCCCTACGGCAAGATCTATGTGCGCGGCCACACGGACTCGACGCCGATCACCAAGCCCGAGACCAAGGCCAAGTACCCGCACGGCAACCTGCAGCTCTCGGCCGACCGCGCCGTCTCCGTGGCGGCGTTCCTCGACAGCAGCGGCAAGCTCGAGGGGAAGGGCGTGGTCGTGATGGGCTTTGGCTCGTCGGAGCCCGTCGTCCCCAACGACAGCGCCGAGAACATGCAGAAGAACCGTCGCGTCGATATCTTCGTGACTGATGCGGACAACGCCGGCAGCGGCACGAAGCAGTAGTCGCGGGCGATCGCGCCAGCGCGGAGCAGCGCGAGCCCTCGGGCTGGCGCTGCTCCTTGCGCTTTCGTGCGCCGGTTGCACGGACACGAACGAGAACGAGCCGACGCTCGATCGGCTCGAGCGCCTCGCCTTCGTCCCCGCCGGACAGCTGTCGTTCTCGCTCGCGGGGCTCGGAGTCGTGACTTTCGAGGTGCGCGAGCCGCTGCTCGTCGACTCGTTCGAGGTCACGCGCGCGGAGTGGCTCGTGCACCAGCGCTCGCTAGGCTCCGCGGTCGCCCCCGAGCTTCTCGCGTACACCGCCGAGTGGAGCGCGGACTCCGGCGAATGGCCGGCGAGCTTCATGACGCAGCCCGAGGCCGAGGCCTTCGCGCGCGCGGTCGGCATGCGGCTGCCGCGCGCGAGCGAGTGGATCTTCGTGGCCTGCGGCCCGCAGGTTCTGCCGTTTCCCTGGGGCGCCACGGCGCAGCGCAGCGTGGCCAACACGCTCGAGCTCGGGCTCGGCCGACCGGTCGCGGTCGGAACCTTCGAGGCTGGCCGCTCGCCGCAGCGCGTGTACGACCTGCTCGGCAACGCCGCGGAATGGTGCGCGGATCTCGCGCCGGAGCGCGACATGCTCGCCAGTGACGAGCGCGTCTCGGTGCTCGGCGGCAGCTTCCACAACCGCGCGCGGCCGGTGATCGACCCGCGGCTCATCGAGGGCCAGAGCGAGATCCTCGCGCGCGCGCGCTCGCGCGAGAGTCGCGCCGACGATGTGGGCTTGCGCTGCGTGGCGAGCGCCGCGGAGTACTTGCTCGCGCAGCTTCCGCTCGAGCGACCCGAGCGCGCGCGTGCGCGGCGTTACGAGGCGCTCGGCCATCGCTGGGGTGTGCCGGCGCGCGGCTTGCTCGAGGAACTGGCGCGACGCCCGGGTGCGTCGCCGGCGCTCGAGCTGTTGCTCGCGGGAGCTTCGCGGTGAGCGGCGAGGGCGAGTACGAGGCACCACGCCGCGCGCGCTGGAGCGAGATCAAGGCCGCGCTCGAGTCGGCGGGCTTCGAGCCGTCGCGCGCGCTCGGTCAGAACTTCCTCGTCGACGAGAACATGCTGCGCGCGATCGTGCGCGAGGCGCGCGTCGAAGCGGGGGACTTCGTGCTCGAGATCGGGCCCGGCGCCGGCGTGCTCACGGCGCAGCTCCTTGCTGCCGGCGCGCGCGTGCTCGCGGTCGAGATCGACGAACGGTTGGCGGAGTTCGCGCGCGAGTTTCTCGGCCCCGAGCGCGTGCAGTGGATCGTGCGCGACGCGCTCGAGGGCAAGCACGCGCTCGCGCCCGAGCTGCTCTCGGCGTTGCCCGCGCACCGCGACTGGAAGCTCGTCTCGAACCTGCCGTACTCGGCGGGCACGCCGATTCTCGCGGCGCTCGCGCGCCTCCCGAACCCGCCGCGCTCCGCGACCGTGCTGCTGCAGAAGGATCTGGCCCTGCGGCTCGCGGCGGAGCCGGGTTCCAAGACCTACGGCGCGATCAGTGCGCGCCTGCAGGCGGTGTACGCGATCGAGCACCGCCGCGACCTCGGGCCGCAGCTGTTCTGGCCGCGCCCGCAGGTCGACACTTCGCTCCTGCGACTCGAGCTGCGCCCCGAGCGGCCCGGCGCCGGCGAGCTCGCGGCCCTCGACCCGCTGCTCGACACGCTCTTTTCCCAGCGCCGCAAGACGATTCGCAACCGCCTCACCGAGTTTTTCGGCGACGGTGCCGCCGCCGAGGCGGCCTGCGCCCGGCTCGGGCTCGACCCGTTGCTGCGGCCCGAGGACGTGGGGCACGGCCCGTGGCTCGAGCTGCTGCGCCAAAGGGCGGAAGACCCTTGACTTTTTTGCTTGTCGGTCTGCACCCCGGGGGCTATATGTCCCAGCCTCGGATTTCGGGATCCGGCTGACTCCACGCTTCGCCGTCCGGCTTCGACCGGCGCCGACCTTCGCAGCCGCTGTCCATCCCATCCGAGCACCTGAACGCGGGTTCCCGTACGCTTCCGCGCTGACTCCCCGTCGGCCGCGGTCGCCGTGCGTGGAGCCTCTCCCTGCGCGTTTACCCGCTCGAGTGCGCCGACTGGAACGGTTCTCCTTCCAGCTCCGGGCTCTCGGCGTGGCGCGTGTTCGGGCCCGTCTCGACCCTCGGCGGCCGTTTCGGTCCCGAACGGCACGCCTCACTGACCCCATGCGAAGCGTTGTCTTGCCCCGCCCCGCCCGTTCGGCCTCCCGTGGCCTGAGAGGGGCCTCCGTGGTGGCCGCGCCGTGGAAGATTTTGCCGCTCCGACGAGGCGGGTTGGGCACTTCTGGACGCGGCGTCACGATTCCTTGCCCCGCTCGCGCCCCCGCCGTTCGGACTTTCGACCTGCGGCACGCGGCAGGAGTAGCATTCCCTAGCGAATTCCCCGGTGGTGTCCGGCGCACGCCTCCCACGGTCCTCCTGACCGGGGGGGGCGAGTGTCGCCGGAACGCGCCGCCGCGGCCCCGTACCCAGACCACCAACCCTTGCTGGCCGGCACACCGGCCCTGATCCACACCCCCTCTCACGCGGGCTGCCTCCGGCGGTCCGTGTCGTCCGCCGTGTCGCTCACCGATTACGAGAACGCCAAACAGGAGATCAAGCTCCGCAGCCCGATCGAGGAGGTCGTGCGCGAGCGCGTGCCCGAGCTCAAGCGGGCCGGCGCGCTGTGGCAGGCCTGTTGTCCGTTCCACCAGGAAAAGTCACCGTCGTTCAAGGTCGACCCCCGGCGGGGGACTTGGCACTGCTACGGCGCCTGCGGTACCGGCGGTGATGTGATCGAGTTCATCAAGCGCCACGACAATGTGGACTTCGCCGACGCGCTCGCGACTCTGGCGGCGCGCTGCGGCGTCCGACTGCCCGAGCGCCGGGACGAGCAGCGGCGGCGCGAGGAGTCCGAGCCGCGCTTCGAGGTGCTGGCGCGCGCCGAGCAGTTCTACGCGCAGTTCCTGCGGCGTCCCGAAGGCGCGGAGGCGCTCGCCTACCTGCGCAAGCGCGGGCTGCGCGACGAGACGCTCAGCGCCTTTGGTATCGGCTTCTCGCCGCCCTCGGGCCGCGCGCTCGTCGAAGCCACATCGCGCGCCAACATTCCGGTCGAGCGTCTCGTCGAGCTCGGGCTCGCGCGCGTCAACGAGCGCGGCCCCTACGACTTCTTCCGCGGCCGCGTGATGTTCCCGGTGCGCGACGACAAGGGCCGCACGCTCGGCTTCGGCGCGCGACGCCTGTCCGATGACGATGCGGCCGGCCCCAAGTATGTCAACACGCCGGAGACGCCGGTGTTCCACAAGGGCCATGTGTTCTACGCGCTCAACCACGCGCTCGAGCATGTGCGGCGCAGCGGGCACCTGATCGTCGTCGAGGGCTACACCGATGTGATGGCCGCTCACCAAGTGGGCCTGCGAACCGTCGTCGCCGTGCTCGGCACCGCGACCACCGAGTTCCACGCGGCGCTCGTGCGGCGTTCGGGTGCGCGGCGCATCAGCCTCCTGTTCGATGGCGACGAGGCCGGACGCAAGGCGACCGTGCGCGCGCTCGGCGGCTTGCTGTCGCTCGATGTCGCGATCGATGTGGTGCGCATCAGGGGCAACGAGGACCCGTGCGATGTGCTCGTGCGCGATGGCGTGGCACCGATCGAGGCCGCGCTGGCCGTGGCGACGCCGTGGTTCGACTTCCTGCTCGCGTGGGTGAGCGCGTGCCAAGGCGACGAGCGCTACAGGGCGCTCGACAGCGTGCTCTCGCTCGTCGGGAAGCTCGCTCGGCCGATCGCCCGCGACGACCTCATGCAGCGCCTCGCGACCGAGCTGCAGGTGCCCGTCGAGAGCGTGCGCGCGCAGTTCGAGAGCTTGCCCGAGCGACGCGCCGCGGCGGAACGCGCGCGGCGCGAGCAGCAGGCGCGAGCCCAAGGCTCGCGCGTGGAGTCGGCGTCGGACGCTGCAACGGGCGCCAACGCGACGGCCCCGTTGCCTGCGGCCGTCAAGCCGAGCGCGAACGAAGTGCGGCTAGCGAAGGCCTTGCGCGGCCTGGCCGCAGCCGCGCTGATCGAGCCGACGCTCGCCAAGGACTGCCACGCCTATGTGGATTGGGCCGCGGACCCGGAGCTCAAGCGCATCCTCGAGGTGCTCGCGGAATTGCACGCGCGCACGCTCGGTACATTCGCGCTCGAGGATGTGTTCAACGCGCTCGGCGAGCACTCCGCGCGCGCCCAAGTCTCGACGCTCGTGGCCCATGGCTCGAACGCCGACAGCGCTCAAGCGCTCTTCAACGAGGAGAGCGAGACCATCTACGCGATGTGCCTGCGCATCCAGCAGGAACAGATCCTGCGCGACCTGAGCGCCGGAGTCGCCGTCCCCAGAGAACAGCTGCTCGAGCTCGAGCAACAGCTCCGCAGCAGCTTCAACCGAGGCAACCATGTCTGAGAAGCCGGAAGACACCGCCAAACTTCTGATCGAAGAAGGCCGCAAGAAGGGCTACCTGACCTTCTCGGAGATGAACCGTCTCCTCGAAGACCAGTTCGTGCCGCCCGAGAAGATGGACGCGCTGTTCGTTCAGCTCGAGGACCACGGCATCGAGATCCTCGATGACGCGGAGACGCCGGCGGCCACCGACGCGCTCGGCGGCGAAGACGAGGATCCGGGCCTCAAGGAAGAGGAGGCCGTCGACTCCGGTGACGAGGACGGTGTGCCCGAGTCCGTGTTCCCCAAGGGCATGATCACCGAGAAGATCGACGATCCGGTGCGCATGTACCTGACGCAGATGGGCGAAATCCCGCTGCTCACGCGCGACCAGGAGATCTTCCTCGCCAAGACGATCGAGATCACGCGCAAGCGCTTCCGCAAGAAGTGCGTCGGCTCCGGCCTGTGCATGGACTCCGGATTGCGCACGCTCGAGCAGGTGCAGCGCGGCGAGCTGGCCTTCGACCGCACGCTCAAGGTCAACCCCAACCCCAAGCCGGACGACGATCCCAAGATCGTCGAGACCTTGGGCAAGAACTACCTCGCGCGGCGCCTGCCGGTGAACATCGTCACCATCAAGGAGCTGCTCGGTCGCCTGAAGGCCGAGTACGCGCCGCTACTGGAGCCCAAGACCACGCGCAGGGAGCGCTCCGAGGCTCAGAAGCGCGTGCAGGAGCTGCGCCGCAAGCTGGTGATCCTGATCGAGGAGTGCCACCTGCAGGTCAAGAAGTTCAAGCCCTACATGGACGCCATGGAGGCGCACCATCGCGAGATGCGTGGGATCGAACGCAAGCTCGCGGCGGCCAAGGCCGCGAAGAAGGCGGACCTCGTCAAGGAGCTCTCCGCTCGGCTGATCGAGCTCGAGGACCAAGCGCTCGAGCCCGCCGACCGGCTCAAGCGCCGCGTCGAGCAGTCGCGCCTGCACTACCTCGAATACGAGGACGCCAAGCGCAAGCTCTCCAGCGGCAACCTGCGCCTCGTGGTCTCGATCGCGAAGAAGTACCGCAACCGCGGGCTCTCGTTCCTCGACCTCATCCAAGAAGGCAACACCGGCCTGATGAAGGCCGTCGAGAAGTACGAGTACCGCCGCGGCTACAAGTTCTCGACCTACGCCACATGGTGGATCCGTCAGGCCATCACGCGCTCGATCGCCGACCAAGCGCGCACGATCCGCATCCCGGTCCACATGATCGAGACCATGTCGAAGCTGCGCAATGTGACCAAGAAGCTCGTGCAGCAGAAGGGTCGCGAACCCTCGGTGGAGGAAGTGGCCGAGGCCACGGGCATCTCGGTGGACGAAGCCAAGCGGGTGATCAAGATCAGCAAGCACCCGATCTCGCTCGACCGTCCGATCGGCGAGTCCGACGACAGCTACTTCGGCGACTTCATCGAGGACGAGACGGCCGAGAGCCCGGTGATGGCCGCCGGCCACGAGATGCTGAAGGAGCGCATCGACGAGGTGCTGCAGACGCTGACCTTCCGCGAGCGCGAGATCGTCAAGCTGCGCTACGGCATCGGCGACGGCTACACCTACACGCTCGAGGAAGTCGGCCGCATCTTCCGCGTGACGCGCGAGCGCGTGCGCCAGATCGAGGCCAAGGCGGTGCGCAAGCTGCGCCACCCGGTTCGCGCGCGCCAGCTCGCGAGCTTCCTCGATGGGGTCACGATCCCCGACGAGAACGAGTCGATCTCGCCCCTGCCTTGAGCGCCTGCGGGCACCCCCGCCCGCGAAAGTTCGCCCCGGGAAAGTTTGCAAGGGGGAACTCGCACGAGGGGCCCCGAGCATATTGCCGCGGTCCAGCGGCCGCCCTGCGGCCGTCCTGCGCATGTCGCGGGGCGGCCGCAGCGGCGCTCGCGGTCGGTCGGCGAGGTCGATCCTTCAAGCCGAGTGGAGCAGCCGCTAGACTGCTCGCGCCGCTAGGCTCCAAGGAATCCATGCAGGAAACGATTCAGGCTCTGCTCGCCCTCCAGGAACTCGACTCCGACATCTATCGCGTCAAGGACGAGTTGCGGCGACTGCCGGCCGAGCGTGCCTCCCGCCGGGCGCAGATCGATGCGCTCGTCACGCGCAAGGACGAGACCCACAAGCGCTCGCTGGAGCTCAAGGTCAAGGTCAAGGAGCTCGAGGACATCGCCACCACCTCGCGGCAGCGCATCCGCAAGGTCGAGAACGAGATGGCGCACTCGCGCGCCGATGTCGCGCTGCACGCGGCCTACGCGCACCAGATCAAGTCGCTCAAGAAGGACATCTCGCTGTCCGACGAGGAAGCGCTGACGCACATGACCGAGATCGAGACGCTCGACGCCGCGGTCAAGCGGCTGCAGGGCGAGATCGACGCGGCCGAGGTCGTGTTCGCGGACTTCTCCAAGAACTGCGCGAGCGAGCTGGCGGCGGCGAAGGAGCGGCTCGTCGCGCTCGAAACCCAGCGCAGTCAGCGCATGGCGCCGAACATCGAGCCGGAGACATTTCAGCACTACGAGCGCCTGCTGCAGACGCGCGAGGGCGTCGCGCTCGCCGCGCTCGAGGAGCGCATCTGCCAAGCCTGCTACATCCAGGTGCCGGTCAACCTCTATGTGCGCGTCGCGAGGGGTACCACCGTCGTGAACTGCCCGTCCTGCGACCGCATCTTCTACATCCCGCCCGCCTGAGCGCCCCGCTTTCCGCGCTCGCGCATCAGCGCGCCGAGGCGCTGCAGCGCTCGCCCTGCCGCGTCCCGCGCCGGGTGAGTTCGGCGTCGAGGCGCTCGCGGAGCACGCTCGCGTGCGGCGTCGCCCCCGGAGCGACGAGGTGCGGCGGCTCGGCGTCGGCCTGCAAGCGGTGCAGAACCTGCGCGGGTCCGAGGCGCTCTACGAAGTCCGCCAGCCAGTCGACATAGGTCGGCGCGTCGAGCAGCTCGACGCGCCCCTCTCTCCACCAGCGCTCGAGCACGGTCTTGCGCAGCACCATCAGCTGGTGGACCTTGACGCCCTCGCAGCCCGTGCGCGCGAGCACCTCCGCCGTGCGGCGCGCGCCCTCGCGCCCGTCGCCGGGCAGTCCCAGGATCGCATGGCCGACGACGAGCAGTCCGCGCGCGCGCGTGCGGCGCACGGCATCCTCGAACTCGGCCACGGTGTGGAGGCGGTGGATCTCGACGAGGCGCGCGTCGTCCGCGCACTCGAGCCCGAGTTCGACCCACACGGGCAGGCGCTCGTTCCAGCGCGCGAGCACATCGAGCGCGCTCTCCGGGAGCGTGTCCGGCCGCGTCGCGACGCTGATCGCCGCGACCTCGCGGCCGATGTGGGGCTCCACCACGCGCAGCACTTCCTCGAGGCGCTCGGTCGAGACATAGGTGTTGGAGTACGACTGGAAGTACGCGATCGCGGGACCGGCGTTCTTGCGGCGCGCGATGCGGCGCAGTCCTGCGCGCAGCTGAGCGGAGAGATCCGCGCCCTCGCGCAGGGCGCCGGTTCCCGAGCCTTCGACATCGCAGTACACGCAGCCGCCGTGGCCCTTCGTTCCGTCGCGATTGGGGCACGCTGAGCCCGCATCGAGCGCCACTCGGTGCAGCGGCGCGCCGAAGCGCTCGCGCGTCCATTCGCCGAAGGTCCGAAAGCGCGCTCCGGTGTTCATCGCGAGAGAGGATAGCGCGGCGCGACGCTATCCTGCCGCTCTGGAACGCGATGCAGATCCAGCCCATCGTCATCGGGACCGCGGGCCACATCGACCACGGCAAGTCGAGCCTCGTGCGAGCGCTCACGGGCGTCGATCCCGATCGCCTGAAGGAAGAGAAGGAGCGCGGGCTCACGATCGACCTCGGGTTCGCGCCGCTCGCGCTGCCCGACGGCCGCACGGTCGGCATCATCGATGTTCCGGGCCACGAGCGTTTCGTGCGCAACATGGTCGCGGGCGCGACGGGCATCGACCTCGTCGTGCTCGTGGTCGCCGCGGACGACGGCGTCATGCCGCAGACGCGTGAGCACCTCGACATCATGGGGCTGCTCGGGCTGCGCCGCGGACTGATCGCGCTCAACAAGATCGACATGGTGGAGCCGGGCCTCGTCGAGCTCGCCGAGGAGGATGTGCGCGCAGCCGTGAAGGGAACATTCCTCGAGGCCGCGCCGGTGCTGCGCGTCTCGGCGCGCACGGGGCAGGGGCTCGAAGAGCTGCGCGCGGCGCTCGTCGCGCACGCCCTCGCGGCTCCGACGCGACCGGCCGAAGGCATCTTCCGCCTGCCGATCCAGCGCGTGTTCTCGAAGCCCGGATTCGGGACGGTCGTGACCGGCGTCCCGATGTCTGGCACCGTGCGCATCGGGGATGTGCTCGAAGTCCTGCCGGCGGGCGTTCGCGGCAAGGTGCGCGGGCTGCACGCCTACGGCAAGCCGACCGATGTGGCGCGTGCGGGACACTCGACCGCAATCAACCTCGCCGATGTCGACACCGAGCTCGTCGTGCGCGGACACATCGCCGCGAGCCCCGATTTCTTCAGCCCGGTGCGCATGGTCGCCGCGCGCCTGCGCGTGCTGCCCTCGCTCGCTCGAGCGGTGACCGATCGCATGGAAGTGCGGCTGCACACCGGCACGGCCGATCCGCAGGGCGAGCTCGTGCTGCTCGACCACGAAGCGCTTCAACCCGGCGAAGAAGGGCTCGTGCAAGTGCGACTCGCGGAACCCGTGATCTGCGCGCCGGGAGATCCGTTCATCCTGCGGCTCGCGTCGCCCGCGGTGACGCTCGGTGGAGGCAGCATCGTCGAGGAGAGCCGTCACCGCCTCAAGCGTTTCAAGGGCTTCGTGATCGAGGAACTCTCGCGGCAGGCGCAGGCGCTGGGCGATCCGAGCGCGCTGCTCGAGACGACCCTCGCGCGCGCGGGCGCGACGCTCACTGCGCCGGCCGATCTCGCGCAGGCGATCAAGCAGCCCGTCGAGGCGACGCAGGCGCTGCTCGAGCAGCTCTACAAGGAGAAGCGCGCGCGCTCGATCGGTCCAAAGCACGAGTGGATCCACGCCGATCGACTCGAAGAGTCGCTGGTCAGGCTGCGCAACGCACTCGCGAGCTGGTTCGCCGAGAATGCGCTGCGGCGCGTGATGGAAGTGATCGAGCTGCGGCGCCTCACCGGGCTCGAAGCCGAGTTCCTCGACGCGCTCGTCGACGAGGAGGCTCGCCGTGGGCGGCTCGTGCGCCAGCCGGGCGGGCTCGTGGCGCCGGCGGGGCGCGAGGTGAAGCTCGACGACGCGGCTGCGGCGCTGCGCTCGAAATTGCTCGCGCTGCTCGAGGCGCGCGCCTGCCAGCCGCCGCTGCTCGAGGAACTCCCCGCGCTGCTAGGGACCTCCGCGAAGGAGCTCGCGCGCGTGATCGCGCTGTGCGTGGACGAAGGCTCGCTCGCGAAGGTGTGCGCCGAGTTCGTCATGGCGGCGACGACGATCGAGAAGGTCAAGGCGCTCGTCGTCGCGAACTGCACGCAGCACGGGCACCTCGAGATTCCCCAGCTGCGCGATGCGCTCGGCACGACGCGCAAGTACCTGATTCCGCTGCTCGAGCACTTCGACGCGAAGGGCGTGACCACGCGCTTGGGCGCGAATCGCGTGCTCAAGAAGCGCTGAGCGCGCCAGCCAGGGGCTCGATCGGTCGCGGCAACGAGACGAAGACGAGCGCACCGGTGGGGGAGTGCGGCCGATGGGCGCTTGCGGGCGCGTGGCGCACATAGGTCATGGGGCCCCAGCGACGGCCGCTGTCCTCGAGCTCGCCTTCGAGCACGAGGTAGCTCTCGCCGCCGGGGTGGCGGTGCGCGTCGTAGGTGGCGCCGGGCTCGAAGCGCAGGAGCACCGCGGACTCGCCGCTGTGCGCGTCGAAATAGAGCTTCTTCCAAGCCACGCCGACGCAGGGTGTCGGCCGCCAGTCGAGCGCGCCGCCATCGACGAACAGGCTGTCCTTCACGGGAGTGCCTCCAGATAGCGGACCGCGCCGAGCAGGCCCACGCGTGCGCACCACGCCATGTTCCAAGGCTCCTTGTCGGTCGTGTTCTCCGGCGTGTCGCCGGACGAGTGGTAGTAGAGATCGTAATCGACCCGGACCTTGTCGCGCTCACGCCAAGACTCGCCGGGCATGCCGGCCGTGCGCTTGTGCTCTCCCGCGGCTCCCCACGCGCTCGAGAACACGCTGACCGCGGGCAGTGCGCGCGACTTGAAGAGCTCCGAGCCGCTGAAGACATAGCTGTCGGTGCCGCCCAGGCTCTTGTTGGTCGCGAAGCGCGAGGGAAAGTCGCCCGGTTCGCTCGCGTCCCGCGGGGCGCGTTCGCGCATCACCGCCACGAGCGCGTTCACGAGCGCCACATTGCCAGGCAGGTCATCGGGCTCGATGTTCACCTGATCGGCTCCGCTCCCGAAACCCGACTGGTCGTAGTTGAGCACGCCGAGCAGCTCGCCGTCCGCGGGCACGCGTGTCTGGAGGAAGTGACGCGTCGATTCGATCTCGCTGCCCCAGATCGCGAAGCGCACCTCGTGGGCCGGCGCGCTCGCGCCCGCTTCGATCGCGCGCTTCCACGCCGTCGCGATCTCGAGCACCGTCGCCACGCCGCTCGCGTTGTCGTCCGCTCCCGGGCCACCGGAGTCCGCGTCACCGTGCGCGCAAAACAGGAAGTACGGCGCCTTCCAAGCTTCGCCGCCCCTGCGGCCCGGCAAGCGCGCCACGACCGTGCGGATCGGAGCGCTGCGCGTCTCGGCGTCGAGCTCGAAGTCGATGCGCACCTTGGCGCCCGAGTCGAGCCAGCCGCGCAGCAGCTCGGCCTCTGTCTTGGCGATGCCAAAGCAGGGCTGCGCCGCGCCTTCGCGCAGTCGCCCGGGAATGGGCCAAGTGCCGTCCGAGTTGGTCGGTCGCGAGGCGAGGAGCACGGCCGCCGTGCTCGCGCCGCGGCCCGCGCGCTCGGTCAGCCATGCGATGTCCTGCGCGGACTCGAGCGCGAGCAGCGCGCTGCCCATCGCGTCCGGCGAGTTCTGCCACGGCCATGCGCGCTCGAGCTTGCGGGCTGGTTCCTGCGAGCCCTCGATGCGCGCCGTGAGTGTCCAGGCGAGGGGCTGCCACGCGCGGCGCTCCGGCGTTTCGATGACGCGCACCTCGAGCCCGAGCTCGGCGAAGACCTTGGAGACATACTGCGCGGCGGCGTCCCCGGAGCGCGTGGCGCCCATGCGCGGTCCGAGCGCCACGAGCTCGCGCACGCGCCGCTGCGCGCGACCGGCGTCGACTCCGCGCCACAGGGCCTGCTGCGGATCGAGGCTGGGCGCAGCCTGCGGGCTTGCGCCCGAGTTGGCAACCTTCGCAACCGTCGATACATGCGCAGTGAGGGCGAGCGCGAGGCCGATGAGCATGGGGCGGAAGTCCTTTCCGTGCGTCGATAGCGTCGCACGGCGTGGGCTCGCAAGTGCGAGGAACGAACTTCCGCGCAACTTCGGAAGGGGGCATTCCCTGGCCGATCCATGGGGGGGCGCGTCGGCGGCATTTCCCTACCGCGTCGCGCTCCCCGCACCATGACTCACGACTTTCGCCCCTCGAACCCGATCAACCGCCCCGCGACCAACGCCCGACATGCCAGCGCCAGCGAACTCGCGCGCGCCATGGCGCTCCCACAGGAAGGCGGCCAGGATTTTCTCGGACTGAACGCGGACTTCGCAGCCCGCGCCACATCGCACGGCGCGACGCCGCAGCCCGCGAGCGCGCCGGAAGCGACGCCGAGTACGAACGAGCAGTTCGTGGGCCCCTGTGAGAGCTGGCTCTTCGATCGTCCCGAGGAAGCGGCCGCTGTGTCGCCCGCGCCTGTGCGGCCAGCCGTCGCGCCGGAGGAGCCGCCGAGGGTCTTGAATACGAGCTGGAGCGAGAGCTCGAGGGAGTTCCGGAAGAGCCGCTGGGTCGCGCCCATGCTCGCGCTGTGCACCATCGCCACCGTGGCTCTGGTCGGCTATCCGGCGCTCGATCGAGCGACCGACGGACCGCCCGCGAGCGACGCGCGCTTGCGGCGGCTGGCGGCGGATGTCGCGCGTCCGTCCGCGGCCCATGAGCGAGGCCAAGACTCGGGTGTGGACTCGGGCGCGGACTCGGCCGAGCCGAGCACGGCGGCGCTCGCTGTCGTGTCTCGCCTCGAGCCCGATCCGTACACGCAGCTCACGCCATCCAAGCCCAGCGAGCCCGCCGCGACGGAGGCGGGCAGCGCGTTCACGGATCGAGCGCTGCTCGACGATCCGTTCGTCGTCGAGGGTGCCGAGCCGCCCGCGGAGCCGCCGATGGTGCGCACGAGCGCCGTGGAGTTACCCATCACGCACGCGCTGGCGACCAAGCCCGAGCTCGAAGCGCTCCAGGCGCTACAGCCCGAGACGACGCCGCTCGAGACGGCACAGATCGAGACGGAACAGATCGACACGACGCCGCTCGAGACGCCCCTTGGGGCGCTAGGCGAAGACGAATTCACGAGCACACTGAGCGCTCCGCGCGTCGAGCCGGCGCCCGCTCCGAGCGCGAAGCTGCTCGCGCGTCGCGAAGCCCGCGCGCGAGACCGCGCTCGTCGCCAGCAACGCCTCGACGAACTTCGCGCCGCGGCGCTCGCGAGCGAGGTGAACCTGCTCCCGACCTCCGTGACGCTCGCCTCGCCCGAGCCTGCGATCGCGCCGGCTCCGGTCGCGACCCCGACCGTTGCGTTGCAGTCGTGGTCGGAGCACCTGATCGGCGCGCCCGCGCTGCTCGAGCTGCTCGCGAGCGACCTGATGTGCGGCCCTTGCGCTCTCGAACTGCCGACGGAACCGCTCGGCGAATCGACTCCGGAGACGAGCAGCGGCAATCCGCGCGTCACGCGCCTCGACATACAAGCGCTCGTGCTCGGTGATGTTGGCGTGAGCAAGGCGCGCGGGGATCGCGCGGGCGTCTGGAATGAGACGCGCGTGCCGCTGGAGGGAATCACGCGTACCCAGCGGCTTTCGACGCCGCGCGTCGGTCGTGTGCGCGTCACGCTGCACTCGGGCGAGATCTTCGAAGGCCGGATGAACGCCGTCGGCGAGGGCTGCGTGTGGATCGAGACGGGCTACGGCCGCATGGGGCTCAACGGCACGCTGGTGCGCTCGGTCGAACGACTGGACATGGAGGCGAGCGAGAGCGGCGGCCTGCGCCGCGTGCGCGTGTCGACGGCGGGCGGCGAGGTCACGGGCGTACTCGAAAGCGATGACGGCACGACGGCCAGCGTGTTGCTCGACAGCGGCGCGCGCATGAGCACGCCTTCGAGCAGCCTCCAGAAGCCTCACGACGCGCAGGCGGGTACGGTCAGGCTCAAGCGCCGGGAGTGACTGCGGCGCGCCTCGAGCGCCAAGGCGCGCGCGAGGGAGAGAGAGCGGCGCGGAATTCTCGCCGCGTCGGGTATCCTCCGACCCGCGGGGCCACTACGGACCGCGGAGGACGCCGATGAATCGAACCTGCGCCAGCCTGTCTCGCCTGCTCGCGGCTCTCGCGCTCGTGACCGCTCTGCTCGCACCCGCGCGCGCCTTGGACGACGAGATCGTCGCGGACTTCAAGAAGTACTTCAAGCAGTACAAGGACACGGCCACGCGCGTCGAAGCGGTGCTCTCGCTCGAGGACGCGGACTCCGCCGCGGTCGTGGAGGCGCTGCTGCCGGTGCTCAAGATGGTCGAGGATCCCGACGTCGTGCGCGCAGCCATTCGCGTGCTGTCGAAGTTCAAGTCGGAAGCGCCGCGCGCCGCGCTCTTCGCGGCGCTCGAAGCACAGAAGGACGAAGCCGTGCGCTCGGGTCTGCTGCAGGCCGTGGCAGCGGGCAAGTACGGCGGCGCCAGCGAGGTGCTGAAGAAGCTGCTCGTCGACAAGAGCTGGGACTTGCGTCGACGCGCGGTCGAAGCGCTCGTCGCGGGCGGCGATGCGAGCGTGGCGGACGCCATCTTGCCGCTGTGCAACGATGCGGATCCCGCGCCGCGCTGCGCCGCGCTCGAGGGACTCGCGGCGCTCAAGAGTCCGAAGGTGGTCGCTCCGGCCATCGCTTCGCTGTCGCACGAGGTGTGGCAGGTGCGCGTGAGCGCGATGCTTGCGCTCAAGCAGGTGCGCAGTCGCGATGCCATCGAGCCGCTGATCGCGCGACTCGCCGTCGAGGAAGGTCGCCTGCAGGTCGATGTCGGCGACGCGCTCAACGAGATCACGGGCCGCAGCTTCGGCACGCGGCTCGAGATGTGGCAGCAGTTCTGGGGCGCCTACAAGGATCGCTTCCAGATCCCGACGGACGAGGAGCTCGCCAAGCTGCGCGCCAAGCGGAAGGAAGAGGCCGCGAAGTACAAGCCCGAAAAGGCCGGCACGAGCTACCACGGCATCGAGACGCCCAGCCGTCGCATCATGTTCGTGATCGATGTCTCGGGCTCGATGGAGAACCTCGTGGTCGAGAAGGAGCGCTTCGAGGACGGCGGCTATCCGTCGTTCCTGCGCATCGACATCTGCAAGACCGAACTCCTGCGCACGATCGAGAGCCTCGAGCCCTATGTCGAGTTCAATGCGATCGCGTTCGCCACGGCGGTGCGGCCGTGGAAGAAGGAGCTCGTGAAGGCCAATGTGCTCAACAAGTCGGCGGCGGTCGATTGGGTGCGCAGGCTCGAGGCGCTCGGCGGTGCCTCCAAGGAGGACTTGGCGCAGGCTGGGCTGACGGGTTCGGCCAACCTCGAGGCTGGCAAGACCAACACCTTCGGCGCGCTCTCGACGGCGCTCGGCGCGGGCGGTCGCGGCACCAAGGACAAGGCCTACGAGTGCATGATCGACACGATCTTCTTCCTCTCCGATGGCCGGCCGACGGTGGGGGACTATGTCGATCCGCAGGATGTGGCGCGCGAGATTCGCGAACTCAACAAGCTGCGCAAGGTGGTGATCCACACGATCGCGATCGGCGAGTTCCAGAAGGACTTCATGAAGATCCTCGCCCTCGAGAACGACGGCGTTTTCGTCGACCTCGGTCGCTAGCGCGCCCGTTCGATTCGTCGGGAGCGCCACGATGCGTTTCCGGACGGTCCACGGCGGATGTTTCCTGCCCTTGGCCCAGACGCCCCCCCCCTCGGCCGCACCCCTGCCGGGGTTGACGCTCCCCCCGCACGGTCGTATGTTTCCTCGCCCTATCGGTCGGGGTGTGGCTCAGCTTGGCTAGAGCGCTTGGTTCGGGACCAAGAGGTCGGAGGTTCAAATCCTCTCACCCCGACCACCCACTCGATCACCTGCTCGATCACCTGCTCGAGTTCGGCCGGCAAGATGGTCGGGGGCCGCCAGTGTTCGAGTGGCACCCGCGATCCGCTCAGGACTTGGCGGCACCGGAGAGTCCCGCGGCGGAAGCTAGGCCGCTGCTTCGCCCTCGCGCTCGACCCCCACCGGGGCGCCCGCGGCAGCTTGCGACGGCAGGGGGCCACGAAGCGTGCGCAGGCGCACAATGACCGTGGCTCCGGCAGCGGCCAGCGCCGCCAGCGCGAGCTTGAGCGGCAGGGACAGGCCCTGCGACGCGAGGCCGCAGCCCACCACGAGCGCGAGCACCGCGAGCGCCGAGACCTTCACATGCAGGCGCACGCCGCGCTGGCGCTGCCAATCGAGCAGCAGCGGTCCGAAGAGCGGCGAGGCCAGCAGGCGCGCGTGCAGGCGCGGCGAGGAACGCAGCAGGCACCCGCTGGCGAGCAACAGGAACGGCGTCGTCGGCAAGAGCGGCAGGAACACGCCCGCCGTGGCGAGGGCCATGAACAAGGCGGCGAGGATCAGGTACAGGACACGCACGACAAACCCGCAGGAGTCTCGCCCATGGCCGCGCTCCGCTCCAGCGCGTCTTGTGCCAAAAAATGCCGCGTCGGCCGCGCCGCGGTGTAGAACCCCGGCCTGAGCCGGACTAGCGCCTGCCACGACCCGTGCTTTCACACTGCCTCGTTCTCGCCCTGTGGAGCGCCCCCGTGCCGTGGGGTCAGCCCGATGCGACCCAGATTCACTGGCAGCGCACGCTGGAGGATGCCTCGGCCCAAGCTGCCCGGGACGGCCGTCCGCTGCTCGTCGTGATCAATGCCGACGGCGAGTCCGCGAGCGAGCGCATCGTCACCGAGCGCTACCGCGATCCGGCCTTCGTCGCGCACACGCGCTCGTTCCACTGCGTCGTCGGCTCCTACTTCCGCCACAACCCGCGCGACTTCGATGCGCAGGGACGGCGCGTGCCCTGCCCGCGACTGGGCGAGGTCACCTGCGGCGAGCACATGGCGCTCGAGCCCGTGCTGCACGAGCGCTATTTGCTGGGCGAGCACATCGAGGTCGACGACGGCGTCGTGCAGCGCATCTCGCCGCGCCATGCGCTGGTCCTCCCCGACGGCTCCAAGGAGTGGGACTTGTACCTCTTGTTCGACTTCCGCGCGCTCGACGCTCGCTTGGCGCAGGCGGCCGCGCGCTGGCCGGCTTCCGAGGCGGCGCCGTGGGAGCCCGCGCTCGCCGATCCGCGCCACCGCGCGCGGCTCGAGCGCGAGGAACTCTGCGCGTCGTGCTCCGATCCCGCGCTGTGGCTCGCGAGCCTGCGCGAGCGTCCGTGGGCGGATCGCGGCGTCGTCGGTGAAGTGCGGCGTCTCCTGCCGCGGCTCGACACGCGCGACGCGGACATCCGTCGCGTGCTCTACGACCTCGGCGCGCGCGGCGGTTGCACGCAGGAGCTCGCCGGCGCTCTGCGCTCGCACGCGCTCGGCTGGCACGCTCACCCGGAGAGGATCGTCCCCGCGCTCGTGGACTTGGCGTGGGACGACATCGGAGCGCGCACCTTCGCGCTCTCGCACGCGGTGCTCGCGCCCGCCGATGTGGCTGGGGCGGTGTGCGCCGCACTCGCCGCGCGCGGAGTGTCCGAGTTGCCCGAGCCCTTCGACCTCGCTCAACGCTCGCTGCCGCGGCGCGAGCCGGTGCGCGAGGGCAAGGGCAAGCCGTCGCTGCCGCCCGCGGCCGAGCTGGAAGCGGCGCTGGAGGTGGCCGACGAGAAGCTGTCGCGCGATCGCGGCGCCGCGCCGGCGCAGCTGGAGCTGGGGCGCGCGGCGCTGCTGCTCGCGCGGCGGCGCATGCAGGATGGAGGAACGGGCATCGAGCTTGTGCTGCAGGACGCGCGCCTCGCGCTCGCCCGCGCGCAGGAGGCGCGGCCTGACGATGTTCTGCTGCTGATCGATCGGGCGCGCGTCGCGAACTACCTCTCGGACTTCGAGGAGCAGGAGCGGCTCGCGCTCGCGGCGCTGGCGACGCGCGGCATCGATCTCGCCGGCCCGCCGCTCGACGACGACATGACGGAGGCCGCGCGCTGGGTCGGCGACGCTGCGGCGCGACTCTTGTGGCAGCGCGCGAGCGGCGATCCCGCGCACGCGGCGGGGGGCATGCGGCGCGGAGCGCTGGCGCTGATGCAGGCGGCCTATGGTCCGGAGACGGACGCGACCGACTGGTTGAGCCTCGCATCGTTTTTCGGCGCGCTCGGCCGCCAGCGCGAGCGCGTCGAGCTCGCCTTCGCGGGACTGGCCTCGTTTCCGCTCGACCTCGCCCTGCGCAACGAGCTCTCGGCCGCGTGCTGGACGCTCGGCGAGCCCGAGCTGCTGGTCGAACGCTCCGAGCAGCTCGCGTGCATGCACGCCGAGCGCGGCTGGCCCGAGCTCGACTGGTACCGCGGCTACGCGCACCTGCTGCTTGCGGAGTGGCATCGCCGCGGCGCCGCGAGCGACGCAGCGCTGGAGAGCTACGCGCAGGCGAGCGCCGCCTACGATCGCGCAAGCGATTCTCCGTTCCGCGACTCGTGCGAGCACCACCTCGCTCTCTGCGAACTCGGACGCGGCTTCGCACACCTCGCGGCCGGTCGGCGCGAAGCGGCCACGGAGGCGTTGCTCTCCGCCGCGAACCGGCGGCCCGCGATCTTCGGCGTGCGCGATGGCCTGGACCGCGAAGCCGCCGACCTCGTCGATGCGGTGCTCGAGTGGCGCACGAGCGGACCGAGTTTGGTGGATGCGCGCGCGCTGCTCGACGGACTGAGTGAGCGCGCGCGCGAGCACTCGCACTGGGCGAGCGCGATCTCCGATGCCAACTTGCGCGAGGCGCTGCGGGCCTTCGGTCGCGGCGCGGACGACGAGGCGTGGAGCTATCTCGACATCGCGTTGCTCGGCGCGCGCCGAGCGCTCGAGAGCGCGCCGGACGAGACGGCCCGGCGTGCGACCGCGCAGGTGCTCACGATCGGTGCCGAGCGTCGGCTCGAGCGCGCGCGCCCCGCCGATCGCGATGCCGTTGCGAGCGCCTTGGCACAGGCGGCGAGCTTGCTCGCCTTCGATGCCGCGGACCTCGAGCCCGCCGCGCTCGCGCAGGCGTTGCGACAGCGGCTAGGCCCCGCTCGACCGGTGTTCCGACCCGGCCGCTAGCCGCAGCTGCGGGGCGCGAGCGCTCGCGTCGCTCCGAGAGGCTCGCCGAGGCACTGCGGCGCTGCGCCCCGAACGGATTTCCAAGTCGTTCAAGAAAACCACGGTTTTTTCCTTCGCCACGCGGGAGGGATCAGGCATCCTCTCTGTGTCGCCCGCAGCCTCTGGGAGCGAGTCTCGCAGAGGATCGGGCAGTGCGGGCCACGCTGCGCCGCGCGAGTCGTCGAAGACCGCGGTGCCTTCCGCGTCCCCGCGACCCAAGTCCCGGACGCCAGACTGGGACCCTTCTTGGCGAACCTCCCGCTGGAGAATCCGCCGGAAGCCTCGCTCGGATCTGGCTTGACTGCTACCTGCTCACGCACCCGAAGGGGTGCGCGGGGTCATGGCGCGGGCTGCGTGTCCGCACCGTGTACCGTCGAGGGGAACGCGCACGCGCGCTCCTCGCGGCTCGCCCGCGCTCCCTCGGGTTCGCTCGACGCCCTCGGACATGTCCGGAGGCTCTCGTTGCCCCGCGCGCGTCGCGGCCGGCCCCGAGGGCCAAGGACAGCGTTCGGTGCGCTGAAGATCGAACGTGGCCGCCCGTCTTCCAGCCTCGACGGTACGCGACCGAGCCCCGCTCGGCGCTGCCTCGCGCGAGGAGAGTACGCTCCGCGGAGCTTCCTCGGGAGACGCCTTCGAGGCGAGCGGCCGCGCGTGCACACACTCCCTTGATCCCCGCCCATGCGGGCGGGCTCCTACGACGTGAACGACCGCTCCAAGCCCAAGACCTGGGAAGAGATCCCTTTCGGTGCCCTCGACCTCCCGCCCGATGTCGAGCCGCCCAAGCTGACGCCGACTCCGGTGGAGCCTGCGGCACCCGCGCCGGCGACTCCCGCTCGCTCGCTCTCGGCCCCGCCGCGGCGCGACGAGCGCATCGGCGCACCCGAGGCCCCCGACGCGACCCGTCGCGCGCCCGAGCCTCCCGACGACGAGGGGCGCGGCGGTCGACGCCGGCGCCGCGGGCGCCGCGGTGGTGGGCGCGATGTGGACGGCGAGCGCGGCGTGGAGGGCGAGCGCTACGAAGGCCGCGAAGCCGGCGTCGCTCCCGATGCAGACGAAGGGTCCGCCGCCGCGAGCGTGCATCCCGGGCAGCAGGGCTTCGAGTTCGAGCCGCACGGCGCTGACGCGGACGAGCGCGACGCGGGGCGTCCCGACGAGCATGCGGGTGACGATGGTGCGCCCGACGAGGGTGGGCCGCCGGCTCACGGTGGGCCCGAAGGCGGCGAGTGGCGCGACGGCCGTCGTCGTCGTCGCCGCGGGCGGCGCGGCCGCGGCGGTCAGGGCTTCGAGGGCAGAGCGCGCACCAACGAGCAGGGCCAGCCCTTCTCGGGCGAAGGCGCGGACGCGCTGCAGGCGCCGCGCGCTCCCGGGCACGGCGCACATCCGAGCGCGCACGCCGATGGTCGCGACGCGGGTCCCGCGGGCGGCTTCCACGGCCAGCACGGCCAGCGTCCGCGCGAAGAGCGCGCTCCGGCGCAGCAGCTCACGGGCATGCTCGTGCTCGAGAAGAGCGGGCACGGCGTGCTGCGGCGCATCGAGGCCCAGTACCTGCCGAGCAAGGAGGACATCTGGGTGCCGCCGCACCTCGTGCAGCGCTTCAAGCTGCGCGAAGGCTCGCTCGTCACCGGCAACTGCGGTCGCGGACAGCAGCACAAGTACGCGCTGCTGTCGGTCGAGCAGGTCGACGGCAAGGATCCGCGGCAGATGCTCGAGGTGCCGCAGTTCAAGAAGCTCACGAGCATCGACCCCGACTTCCACTACGCGGTGGGGGACATCCAAGGCGATGTGTCGATGCGCGTGCTCGATGTGATCTGTCCGGTCGGTCGCGGCTCGCGCGGCCTGATCGTCGCGCCGCCGCGCTCGGGCAAGACGATCCTGATGCGCAAGTTCGCCAACGCGATCACCGAGGGCTACCCCGATGTGCACCTGATGGTGCTGCTCGTCGACGAGCGGCCCGAGGAAGCGACCGAGTGGCAGCGCAGCACCAAGGGGCAGGTGTTCGTCAGCACCAACGACGAGGACACGAAGAACCATGTCGAGATCGCCGAGGTGGTGTTCAAGCGCTGTCAGCGACTCGTCGAGCTCGGTCAGGATGTCGTGCTGCTGCTCGACTCGATCACGCGCCTTGCGCGCGCCTACAACAACCACGCGGGCAACTCGGGCAAGACCATGTCGGGCGGCCTCGACTCGCGAGCGATGGAACGACCGCGCGCGTTCTTCGGCATGGCGCGCAACACCGAGACCGCTGGCTCGCTCACGATCCTCGGCACGACCTTGGTCGACACGGGCTCGCGCCTCGACCAGATGGTGTTCGAGGAGTTCAAGGGCACCGGCAACATGGAGATCGTGCTGTCGCGCAAGCTTGCGGACCGGCGCATCTTCCCCGCCATCGACATCGAGCGCTCGGGCACGCGCAAGGAGGAGAAGCTGCACTCCTCGACGCGCCTGCGCCGCGTGCAGGTCCTGCGCCGCGTGCTACTCAAGATGAACTTCGCCGAGGCCATGGAGCTGCTCGTCCACAAGCTCGAAAATGTCGACAAGCTCGACGACTTCCTCAAGCGCTTCGACGTCGATCCGGACGCGTGAGCGTGGCGCGAGAGGCGCAGGCATGACGACGACAGCCAAGCTCGCGCTCGCGCTCGTGGCGCTCGCGCTCGGCTTGCGGCTCGCGCCGATCGGGCACGGGCTGCCGCGGCGCTATGTGCCCGATCACCACATGATCAAGCGCTCGCTCGTGATGGCGAGCGAGCGCGACCTCGCGCCGCCGATCTCGGCGGAGATGAGCTATCCCTACTTCGTCCCGTACCTGCTGCTCTCGACCTACGCCGCCGAGTACGCGCTCGGGAAAGCCGCGGGCAAGTGGGGGAACACGCAGGATTTTCAGCGCGCGGTGACACTCGATCCGGGGCTGCTGCACATCCCGGCGCGCGCGTGGATGGCGCTCTGTGGTGCGCTGACGGCGTGGGCCGTGTACCGCGCGGCATGTGCGGCCGGGCTGGAGCGCGGCGCGCTCGCGGCGGGGTACTTCAGCGCGACCTGCCTGCTCAACCTGCAGCTCTCGACGCACGAGCGACCGTGGGCCGCGACGATCCTCTTCGGCGCGCTGGCCGCGTGGGCCGCGCTCGTGCACGCGCGTGAGGGTAAGCCGGGTTCGCTGCTCGCGTCGGGCGCGGCCGTCGGCTTGGCCTTCGCGTGCCATCCCTCGGGGCTCGTCTTCGCGGCCTTGCCCGCGCTTGCATGGGGCTTCGCCCCGAGCGCGTGGCGCGGCAGCGAGCTGCGTGCGCGCGTGCTTCGCGGGCTCGCCTGCGCGGCGCTGTTCGCGCTCGTGGGCTTCTTGAGCGGGCACCTCTACTACTTGCACGGTCGTCCCGGCGGGGAGCAGGTGATCGGCGGCGGCGCGCACGCCAACACGCTCTCGATCGGCGGACAGGCGATTCGCACGGATTTCTCGCTGACGGGTGCGCCGCGGCTCCTGAAGGCGTTGTTGGGATACGACCCCGTGCTCCTCCTGCTCGGGGTCGCAGGGCTCGCGCTCCTGTGGCGCGAGCGCGCGACGCGCGTCGCCGTGCTGGGCTGTGCGCTGCTCGCGGTGCTCGCCCTCGCGAACCCCAGCGATCACGCGCGCTATCTGCTGCCCGCGGCGATGTTGCTCGCCCTCGGCGCCGGCGCGCTCTTCGAACGCCTGTGGCCTGCGCGCGCGTGGCGCCCCGTGCTCGTCGCCGCGCTCGTGCTGCCTCTCGTGCAGGCCCTGCGCTTCGACTGGCTGCTGCGACAAGTCGACACGCGCGCGCAGGCCGAGATCGCTCTCGCCACGCTTCCCGTCGGGGCGGTCGTCGCGATCGACAACTACGGACCGCAGGTCGACCTCGATGAGCGCGCGCTCGAGCGGCTCGCGAAGCTGCGAACGCTGTACGCACGCGAGGAGCTGCGGCGCGCGTACTTCGAGGCCAAGGTCGAGCCGCCCACGGGGCCGGGGATCGACGCGATCCAGTGCGAGGACCTGTTCGGGATCGATCCGCAGTCGCGGGAGTACTCGGTGAACGCGAACACTGCCGTTCGCGCGCTCGGTTCGACGCCGCGCGAGGTGCTCCGCTCGCTCGAGGTCACTCACCTGTTGCTCGCGGAGCGTCGTCCGGGCCGCGAGCCGCGTCCGCTCGCCAAGCTCGTCTCCGGGCGCGAACCGCTCAGCGTCGTGGACCCTTCCGCCGACGCGTCGCATCTGTGCGGGGAGGCTTTTCTCCCAACGGAAATGGACTTTCCGCTGACCGCGCTCTGGCAGGTGTCGCGACCCGGCCCGCGGCTCGCGCTGTACGCGCTCGAGGCTCCGCGATGAGACTCCCGCTTCTCCTGTGCTTGCTCCCGCTCGCCGCCGGCTGCGAGCGGAAATCCGCGCCGCTCGCTCTGCCGGTCGGCGGGGTATGGGAAGGCACATTCGAGCTCTCGAGCGATACGCGCAAAGACTTTGTGCTCGAGTTGCCGCCGGACACGGTGATCGCGCGCGTGCGGCTCGACAGCGATGTCGCGGAGCTCGACCTGCATGCGAACCCGGGTGAGCGCGTGCTCGATCTCGACGATGCGCTGTACCTGTTCGACAGCAGCGAGGGTCCGCCGCAGTTTGAGCTCAATGCGCTCGGCCCGGATCCCGTCGCGGGCTCGACATGGCATGTCAGTGTCCACTGGCCTTTCGAGGAGGCTCCGCGCGTCGGCGACCGGCGCGTCGAGAGCGCGAGGGTCGCGCTCGAGGTCGAGGTGTTTCGCTCGCGCGTCGACGCGGAGCTGGCCCCGGGCGTGCCGCAGCGCAGCGCGCTCGAGCATTCCACCGGTGGTTTTCGCTCGTTTCGAGTGTTCGTGCCCGAGGGCGCGCAGGCGCTGCGCATCGACCTCGCCGACGTCGAGAGCGACCTCGACCTCTACGCGCGCCGTGGAGGTCCGATTCTCTCGATGGACGAGTCCGTCGCGTTCGCCGAGCACAACTGGGGTCGCGAGTCGCTCCTCGTGAACAGCCAGAGCTATCCGCGGCTCGCGCCGGGCGAGTGGCGCATCGATGTGCAGGATGCGGTCGGTCCGACGCGTCGGCTGCCGTTCACGATCCATGTGAGCTTCGACGAGAGCGTGCCGGAGGCGTTGCTCGCGTTTCCCAGCGCCATCGCGCGCGCGGACGAGACGCCGCTGCAGCGCGCACTGCGTTCGGTGGTCGAGATCGCCACTCCAGACGCGCTCGGCAGCGGGACGATTCTGTCCTCCGACGGCTGGATCCTCACCAACGCGCATGTCGTCGGAGATGATCCTGAGGTTCACCTCGTGGTGTCGCTGCTGATCGATCCCGCTCAGCCGGCAGTCGAGAGCTTCCTCGCGCGCGTCGTGGAGATCGACGAGGGGCGCGACCTCGCGCTCGTGCAGGTGACGAGCGGGCTCTACGGGCAGCCGCTGCCGGCGGGCTACGAGCTGTCCGCGCTGGCCCTCGGCGATGCGCGCGCGCTCGCCATCGGCGAGCCCCTGTGGCTCGTCGGCTATCCCGCGACCGGCGGCACGGGTAGCCGCGTCACGATCAGCGCCACGCGCGGCATCGTGTCGGGCTACGAGAATGCAGATTTTGGCCGGCTGTTGAAGACGGACGCGGAGATCACGCGCGGCAACTCCGGAGGCGCGGCAATCGACGCGCGCGGCCTGCTCGTGGGCGTGCCGAGCTCGACCGTCGAGAACGGCTCGGGCCAGATCGGCTACGTGCACCCGATCGACGCTCTGCCCGAGCCTTGGCTGCGGCGCCTGCGCCGCGGGCGGTAGCCGCGATCAGAGCGACTTGGCGAGCGCCTGGAGTTCGGCGACACCCTTGTCGTCGCCGAGCATGCTGCCGAGCTCGAGGGCGCGCTCCAAAACTGACTTCGCACGCGGCTTCGCGCCGGTCTCGACGAGCACCGTGGCGAGTCGGCGCAGGGCCACATACTCGTCGCCGGGGAGCCGCAGGTTGCGGTAGATCAGTGCCGCTTCGCCGAGCGGAGCAATCGCGTCCGCGAGCTTGCCGCCGCCGGAGCACGCGGTGCCGAGCGCGGAGAGTCCCATCGCATGGCCCCACCAGTCACCGAGCGGCGCGGCGTGACCGATGCACTCACGGGCCTTGGCGATGGCCTTCTCCCAGTCGCCGGCCTTGATCGCAGCGCGCGCTTCGCCGTGCGCCTTCTGGCCTGCGCGGAACTGCTTCTTCTGGTCGTCGTCTTGGCTCGCGAAGGCGCTGGCGTAGTCGAGGAAAATGGGTGCTGCGAGCTCCTCGCTCGCGAGGCGCGCGCCCCACAGCGCGCGTGCATGCAGACTCGCGATCGTCGCTCCGTCGGGCTTCTGCGGCGACTTCTCCCAAGTGGCGAGCGCCGCTTCGAGGTCTTCGTCGATCGCGTAGAGGATCTCCTGCGGGTTCTTCTTCCACAGCGTCTTGCAGCCTTCCGCGTCGGCCTCCGCGTGCAGGGCCACGAAGCGCTCCCGCACCGAAGGTGCCTGCTGCACGATGGCCGACGGATGGCCGCTCGCGGAGGTGGTGGTCGGTGCGAGAGCGAGCAGGGCGGAGAGGATCAGCATGTGGAGCGGCTCCGTTCGAGCAGGTCGAAGTAGCGGTAGAGCGCGAGCGCGGAGAAGGCGTCGAGGATCTGTCCCGAACTGAGCAGCGCGCGCGTTTCGTCGAGCGTGAAGACCTTTACGCAGATGCGCTCGCTCGACTCGTGCTCGGTGGCGTGGTCGATGCGGCAGCCGAGCGCGGCGAACACATTGGCGTAGTGGTCGCTGATGCCGTAGATCGCGTAGAAGCCGGGCAAGCGCACGATCTCGCGCGCCGTGGCGCCCGCTTCCTCGCGCAGCTCGCGCTCGGCCGCCAGCAACGGATCTTCGTGCTCGTCGATGCGGCCGGCGGGCACTTCCCAGTGCGTGGTGCCGATGGGGTAGCGGTACTGGCCGATCAGCGCGATGCGACCGTCCTCGAGCACGGGGACGACGACGGCGGCGGGGCTGATCTCGACGACATGGTGCACGCCGGGCTTGCCGTCGGGGAAGATCACATCATCGGCGCGCAGGCCGACCCAGCGTGACGCGTAGATGCGCCGCGAGCGCACGAACTCGTAGGGCGCGAACGGCTCCGGATCAGGCGGGATCGGGGCGCTCGATCCGGAGGCGTGGTTCGTCACGCGCGCAGCCTAGTGTGCGGAGCCAGCGTCGGGCCAGAGCTCGCGCCAGTCGCTCGTTGCGGCGCCGCGGCCGGCGAGACGCTCGAGCAACTCGCGTGACACGCGCAGATCCTCGAGCGCCGTCTCGGAGAGCGCCTTGCCGCAGGCCTCGACCACCGAGTCGGCGTCGAGGTGGTGCAGCTCGAAGACTTGATCGGGACGACCGCACTTCGAGAACTTGCGCACGGCGAGCGTGACTTGCTTCACGCCGACGATCGAGCCGATGTTGTCGACGAGGCCCGCCTCGCCGTCGCACATGGCGACAATCGGGACGCGGCGCGCCGCGAGACCGACGAGCTCGGACTCGTCGGAGATCTCGCGCGCCACTGCGTGGAGATCCCCATCGATGCCGAGGCCATGGCGCAGGTGCGCGTAGCCGTCGTGTTCGCCGAGGATGCCGAGCAGCAGCTCGGGGCTCGAGATCACGATCACATTGGCGAAGATGCCGCGCGCGAGCAGCTTGTGCGCCGCTGCGACGGCCTCGGTCGCGACCGAGCCCATGGCGAAGAGCTGCACGACATTGTCACCCGGTTCGTAGCCGGCATAGCCGCGCCAGTCGAGCAGGTAGTACGCGCCGGCGAGGCACTCCTCGCGCACGCGTGCGAGCAGGTCGGAGTCGGGGAGCGTCGCGACGAGCGACTCGTCGGTGGCGTCGGCCCAGCCCGCGTCCTTCGGGGCGAGCGCGCCGCTCCACGAGCCCTGCACCTTGGACTTCGCGTGCGTGCGCACGGAGTCGAGCAGCAGCTTCTGCGGGATCGCGCGCGTCACCGCGCGGATCAGCACGCCGCGGCGAGAGTCGTTGCGATCTTCCATGTGACGCTTGATCGCGTCGGAGAGGATCCAGTCGACCTCGAGCGCGAACAACGGCTCCCATGTGATCAGGTTGGGGATCTGGATGTCGCTCTTCCACGAGTGCTGCGCGCCCTCAGGAGCGAGCGTCACGCCGCTCGGCGTGCCCATGATCACGAACTCCGCACCCCAGTACAGGTTGTAGTACAGCTGGTCGAGGGCGCGCTTGATGAAGAAGTCGTACACGGTCATCATCGGGAAGAACGGCAGGCCCGTGTAGTGGGCCATCTTCCCGAAGCTCGCCGCGGCGCTCATGCAGTTGGCTTCGGCGATCTCGAAACGAATGTGGCGCGTCCAGACTTCCTCGTGGGTGACGAGCGACGGGTGGCGCACTTCCTTGGCGGCCGAGTCGTCGACATTGGCCTCGGGGCCGTAGATGCGCTGGTCCATGACCGGCGACACATTCGTCGACGTACCGACATCCGGCGAGAGCGTGAGCACGAAGTCCGCGGCCGTCTTCCAGCGCTGCTCGTGTTGGGTGAGGTCCTTGCCGCCCGACATCTGCGGACCGCCTTCGTCGGCGGTGCCGATGCGCACGAGCTTGCTCGCGAGCTGGCCCCACATCCACTGCGTGTGAGCGAGCGGGAAGAGCGACAAGTCGATCTGCAGGGACTCGGGGATCGAGCCGTCCTTCTCGATCTGCTCGCGCACCCAGGCGCGATTGCGCTCGCGCAGCACACGGTGGGCCTCGATGCTGTCGCGGAACTTGCGCGAGCGCGCGGCGAGGAAGCGACCTTCCTCGGAGTCGGCCGCGTACTGGCGGAACGGCTCGGCGGATGTGCAGCCCGAGGCCTCGAGCAGCCTGATGACTTCTTTCTGGTCTGGAAGCGTCGAGTGGTTCGACGGATCGGCGAAGCACTCGAGGCCCCAGCCCTTGATCGTGTGAGCGATCACGAGCGTCGGCTGCTTGTGCTGCGTGCGCGCCTGGGCGAATGTCGCGACCAGCTGGGCGAGGTCGTGGCCGCCGACGCCTTCGAAGGAGGCGAGCACATCGGTGTCGGAGAGTTCCCTGAGCAGCGGCTTGCAGGCGGGCTCGAGCTCCTGGGCGCGCGCGCGGATCTTCGCGGCATCGCGGCCGAGCAGTAGCATCTGGTACTCGAAGTCGGTGAGACCGTTTTCGAGGAAGCGCTTCCACGCAGCGCCTCCGTCGCGCGCGAAGAGGCTCTCGCGCAGCGCGCCGTGGCGCAGCTGCACGACCTTCCAGCCGTTCGCGATCGCGGTAGCCTCGATGCGATCGCAGTCGGCGCCCGAGAGGCCGCGCTGGTTGGGAATGCGCGTGCCGTCGAGGTTTTGGCGGTTGTAGTCGATGATCCAGGTCACATTGCCGAGATGGCGCTCGCTCACATCCGGCAAGCACTCGAGCAGCGAGCCCTCGCGGAACTCGCTGTCGCCGATCAGCGACCAGAAGTGCGCGTTCTCGGGCACATTCCAGCCGTGGTCCTTGGCGTAGCGGTAGGCGAGCGCGAGGTACACGCTCACCACCGGCGGGATGCCGACCGAGCCCGACGGCAGGAAGTGGAATGAGTCGGGGTCCGTGCGCGCGTGGTAGCTCTGGAACACCTCGGGGTGCTCGACGGTCTTGAAGGCGCGCAGCGTGTACATCACCTGCGCGCTTTCCTCGGCCGTGAACCATGTGCCGTCCTCGTGCTTGAACAGCGCGAGCAGGTTGTGCATCGCGTGGTCGACCGGGCTCGCGTGCGGCTTGCAGCACACATAGTCGGCGGGTTCGCGCACCGCGAGGTGCAGCGCGCCGAGGATGTGGATCGAGCTCGCGCAGGACGCCGGGTGGCCGCCGACCTTGGGATCGCCAGACCGCTTCTCGCGGTGGTTGGCGTGCCAGATCATGGCCTGCGTCTGCGCGAAGGCGCGCTCGGTGATGCGCCCGAGGAGGCGCAGCTCGGTGGGGGAGAGCGAGGCGGCGCCGGGTGCTCCGGCGGGGTCTTGGGGAGCGTTCATCAGCGAGGTGAGCGAATGCGCGGGGCGATTGCGGGAGCCCGATTCGGGCGGGGCCGGACGGTCGCGAAGTTCTTTGCTCATCGGGTGGGCGGGGCAGCGATCCCTAGGGACTCGTTCCGCCGAAGTTGGCGGGGAATCCGGCGCAAAATTCGAAGCCCCGAGGATCATAGGCTCGCGCGGACCGTAGAGCGAACCCGACATCGGCTCTCCCCGACCCCAAGACGCGTTCCGCGGTGTTCCGCTCTCGCTCGCCACCGCTAAGGTGGCCGGTTCGGGCGGAGGGGGTCTTGCGCTCAGCTCAGGCCGTAGAGCGTCTCGTAGCGCGCGGCCATTGCGGCGAAGGAGAAGCGCTCGGCGACGCGCGCGCGGCCGAGCGAGCCGAGGCGTGCGCGCAGCGGTGCGTCCGCCGCGAGCCCG
>VGYZ01000016.1 GCA_016872795.1 Planctomycetota bacterium | reverse complement strand
ACCTGTGCCCGAACGATCCGCTCAAGCTGGCGCCGGGCCTCTGCGGCTGCGGCGTGAGCGATGTCGACTCGGACAGCGACGGCACGCCCGACTGCAACGACCTGTGCCCGAACGATCCGCTCAAGCTGGCGCCGGGCCTCTGCGGCTGCGGCGTGAGCGATGTCGACTCGGACAGCGACGGCACGCCCGACTGCAACGACCTGTGCCCGAACGATCCGCTCAAGCTCGCGCCGCTCACCTGCGGCTGCGGCGTGTCCGACGCTGACACCGATGGCGACGGGTTCGTGGATTGCGTGGACAATTGCGACACGACTCCCAACCCGAGTCAGGCGGACTGTGACGGAGACGGGATCGGGGATGCGTGCGCCATCGCGGCGGGAGCGTTCGACACCAACCTCGATGGCGTTCCGGATGCCTGCCAGCTCGGAGTCGTGTTCGCGTACTGCACCGCCGGTACCAGCAGCAACGGCTGCGTGCCCGTGATGTCCGCGACTGGCACGCCGAGCTCGGCCGCGCTCTCGGGCTTCCTCGTGGCTTGCAGTCAGCTCGAGGGCCAGAAGACGGCGCTGTGCTTCTACTCCCTGCAAGGTCCGATGGCCCTGTCGTGGGGTGCGAACTCGACGAGCTTCCGTTGCGTGGGAAATCCCACCCAGCGCATGCAGACCCAGAGCACGGGCGGCAACTCCGCAGCGTGCAACGGCAGCTATGCGATCGACTTCGTGGGCTACCTGCGCGCGCAACCCGCCGCTCTCGGAGCTCCCATGATGTCAGGTCGCGTCTTCAACATGCAGGTTTGGTACCGCGACCCACCGGCCCAGAATGGCACGAACCTCTCAGGCGGCCTGCAGTTCACGGCGGCGCCGTAGAGCGCGGCGCGTCGAGCCGCTAGTCTGCTCCCTTTCCATGCGCGTGCTCCTCGTCTCGCACAACTTCCTGCCCGCGCACTCCGCGGGCACGGAGGTCTACTCGGGCCAGCTCGCGCTCGGCCTGCGCGCTCTCGGGCACGAGGTCGCCGTGTTCACGGCCGACAAGGATGTCACCCGCGCGGACATGAGCATCGTGCGCCGCGCGTGGGAGGGCGTGCCGGTGGTCGAGATCACCAACAACCTCTACCACCGCGACTTTCGCGAGACATGGGACAATCCGCGCGTCGACGCGCTCTTCGAACGCGAGCTCGAGCGACTGCGACCGGACATCGTGCACTTCCAACATCTCCTGTATCTCTCCTCGGGGTGCGTGGAGCTCGCGGCGAAGGGCCGAGCCGCGGTGTTGTTCACGCTGCACGACTTCTGGTTGCAGTGCGCGCGCCTCGGTCAGCGTCTGCATCCCGATGGCGGGTTGTGCACGCGCATCGATTTCGAGCGCTGCGGCACATGCCTGTCGACATTCAAGTTTCGGCAAACTGCGATCGAGCGCGTGACGGGGCACGCGCTCTCGGCGCTGCGCAAGGGCGTCGGCGTCAATCTCTCGGAGGCAGCGCGCAAGGCTGCCAAGGGACTGCGCATCGGCGGTGTGCCGCAGTCTGCCGCTTGGGAGGCTGCGGATGCTGGTGCGGCCGCGGAGATGACGAGGGCCGCCTCCGAGCGCGATTCTGCCTTGCGCGAGCGCGTCGTGCCGCATGTGCGGCGTTTTCTCGCGCCGTCGCGCTTTCTCGTCGAGCGCTTCGTCGAGTGGGGTGTCGACCCTGCGCGCATCGAGTACCTGCCGAACGGACTCGATCTCGCGCGCTTCTCCGCGCAGCTGCGCACGCGAGCGGCGGGCTTTGCCGCGCCGCTGCGCGTCGGTTTCCTCGGTACGCTCGCGCCCCACAAGGGACCGCAGTTCCTGCTCGAGGCCTGGGCGGACTTGCCTGCCTCGCTGCGCGCACATGCCGCGCTCGAGCTCCGCGGCCGCTCGCCCTCGAACCCGGCCTTTGCGCGCCAGCTCGCGCAGCTGGCGACTGCCGCTGGCGCCGCGCTCCCGGGACCGCTCGCGCGCTCCGAGGTTCCGCGCTGGATGGCGTCCCTCGATCTGCTCGTCGTGCCGAGCGTGTGGTACGAGAACGCGCCGATGGTGATCCTCGAGGCGCTCGCGACGCGGACTCCGTTGCTCGTGAGTGACCTCGGTGGCATGGCCGAGCTCGTGGAGAGTGATGTGAGCGGTGTGCGCTTTGCAGCGGGGAATGTGCCCGCGCTCACGGAGGCGCTCGCGCGCTTGCTCGCTCATCCCGAGCAGCTCACTCGACTCTACCCGCGCGGGCCGATCTCGGTGGACATCGCGGCGAGCACGCGGCGACTCGAGGAGCTGTATCGAGAGCTTGGGACGCCGACGCGCGCTTGAGGATGCTCTCGCTCGCTGCGCGCCTCGAACACCGCAGTGGGCACGGGCACTTGCGCGCGCAAGCGCGGAACCTGCGCACGAGCGCGCGCCGCTGCTAGAGTGCGCGCATGCGTCGCCAGATCACCGTCCTCGCTCTCTCGCTCGCCAGCGCCTGCGTCGCTCCCGGCGAGACTTCGAAGCACGCCGCCAAGGAACGCGAAGCGGCGCGCGGAGTGCGCGCCAGCGAGCTCGCGCCCGAGAAGTCGGCGCTCTTGAAGGCCTACGCGCGCGGCGGTCCGGAGTGGTCGCACTCGCGCGAGCGCGCGCTCGCCGATCCGGCATTGGCGAAGTTTCTCGTCGACAACTTGGTGCTCGAGCTCGTGCGCGCCCAGCGCGCTCTGGGCAGCGCGGACCAGTCGCGTGCGCTGCGCGCCTACACGCGCGCACTCGAGGAGCTCGTGGCGATGCCAGACCTCGCGACGCCCGTGCTGGTGACATTGCTGGAAGTCGCGGACCCCGTCGGCGCGACGGTTGCCGGCATCGCGCTCGAGGAGATCGGACGGTCGGCGGTCGAGCCCCTCAGCGCGCTGCTCCTGTCGGAAGATGTCGAGCCGCGCCGACGCGCGGCAGACCTGCTGGGTCGACTGCCGCACGCAGGTTCCCATGAGGCGCAAGTGCGCGCGCTGATGGTCGAGCGCATGGGGGCGGAACCGGACTGGCTGGCGCGCACGGCGCTCGCTCGCGCCATCGGTCTGCGCGGCTCGCGCGATTCCGATGTGATTCCATGGCGGCAGGCGCTGCAGGCAGGGCTGCTCGACCACGATCCGGCCGTGGCGCAGGCGGCCTCCGAAGGCCTGGTCGCGCTGGGGGACGAGCGCGCGATTCCGGTGCTGATCGATGTGCTCGAGCGCGCCGCTCGCGCGGGGGACTATCCGCGCTTCCAGCGCGCCCAGCACGCGCTGGTCGAGCTCTCGCGCGCGGGCGAGCAGCCCAGCGTCGCGGCCTGGCGCGTCTGGTGGGCGAAGCGCGAGGCAGAGACTCGCCATTAGCCGAGAAAGTCCGTAGGATTTTGCACTGCGCGCGAGCCTGAGCGCGCTCCCCATGGCAAGTTGGAAGTTCACCAAGCGCGAGCCCGTCTGTCGGCACTGTGCGCGCGCCTTCGAGAACGGCGAAGCGCATGTCTCGGCGCTCGCGATGCACTCCGACGAGTTCGCCCGCGAGGATGTGTGCCTCGCCTGCTGGAAGTCCCAGCCCTCGCGCGGCGACCTGTTCTGGTGGCGCACGCGACATGCCGCGGAACGCAAGCGCGGACTCGCGCTGAACCTCGAGGCGCTCGAGGCCCTGTTCGTGCGGCTGGAAGGCTCCCACGAGGGTCAGCTCGCGGAGCTGCGCTATGTGCTGTGTCTCGTGCTGATGCGCAAGCGTCGGCTCAAGATCGAGCGCGTGGAGCGCGATGCCGACGGCGAGTCGCTGCTCGTGACGCGCCCGCGCAGGCCTGAAGTGTTCCGCGTGGTGGTGTTCGACTTCTCGCCCGAGAAGATCGACGAGCTGCGCACGCGCCTTCAGGAAGTGTTCGAAGGCCCCGAGAGCCTCGAGGGCAGCTCGGACGCTCAGGCCGTGGAGCAGCCAGCTCCGGCCGAAGCGCTCGCCGAGTAGGGCGAGGCCCCAGATTCGAGCTCGGGGCGGTCGAGCTCGGGGTTGGTCGCGCTCGAGATGACATGCGTTCGAGATGATGTGCGCGGTGGGTTCGTGTCCGCGGACCGGTGACGCGCGCCGAGGCGGTGTCGGATCAGGCTGGTGTAGGGAGGCGCGGATTGGGGGCGGGCGTGTCGGTGGGATGCCGTCCCACGGCCCGCTGGGGGCGCCGGAGGGGGAGCGAGACGCGTTGGACCTCGCCGATGGAGGGGTGCGCGCGAAAAAAACCAAAAAAAATGCGCGCTCCGTCGGCGGCCTCGGCCCGACGCACGGCGGCCTTGGACGGGCCACTACATCTTGTGGTACAGGGGCGCGTTTGCCATCGGACTCCACAATCCGTGGGCGGCTACGGATGGGCTCGCGGGACGCCGAACTGGCCGCGAGCTCGCCCCTTCGAGCCCCTTGCGCCACATCTTCGCCACTTTCGCATTGCGACACCCCGTGCGGAGCAGTCAGATTGGGAGGTGTGGGGCAGATTGGGACCAAGTGGGTAAAGAGCTAGCCGCGGGCTAGGACGAACGCGCGATGTGGCTGGGGGAGTCAACCCATTCGCTGGATGACAAGGGACGCATGTCCGTCCCCCGTCGTCTGCTCGCGGGCCAGTCCTTCGGCGCCGAGGGGCGAGTGTCCTTCGTGCTGACGCTCGGCTTCGAGGGCTGCCTGTTCCTGTTCACCGAGGCGGCCTTCGCCAAGGCGGTCGCGCGGCTGGAGACGCAGGCCTTCGCCGGCGAGGAGAAGCGCAACATGCAGCGCCTGTTCTTCTCGAAGGCGCAGCATGTCGAGCTCGACGAGAAGAACCGTCTCAACCTGCCGGAGAAGCTCAAGCAGCTCGTCGGGATCGACCGCGAGGTCGCCATCGTCGGGCTCGTCGACCGCGCGGAGATCTGGCCGCAGGCGAAGTGGGAGGCGTTCGATGCGTCCCACGCGCGCGATTTCGGTCGGCTCGATTCCGTGCTGCTCGGAGACGGCCCGTCCGGGTCGGGTGCATGAGCGGCCATGGGGGGGGTGGAAATGGAGCGCCGCAACGAGTCGGGAGCCGGAGGAGCCTCGTGGTCCGTGCACGAGCCCGTGCTCGCCCTTGAGGTCGTGCGCTTCCTCGGCGCTGACCGCCCGAGCGAACTCGAAGGCTGGATCGTCGATGGCACGCTCGGCGCCGGCGGCCACTCGCGCGCGCTGCTCGCCGCGCTGCCGCGCGTGCAGTTGCTCGGCCTCGATCAGGATCCGGAGATCCTCGCGCACGCGCGCGAGAGCCTCGCGCCCTTCGGGCGTCGTGTGCAGGTGCGTCGCGCGCGCTTCTCGCAGCTCGGTTCGGCCCTCGAGGCCGTCGGCGCGCGGCGCGTGGTCGGGATCCTGCTCGACATCGGCGCGAGCTCGCTGCAACTCGACAGCGCGAAGCGCGGCTTCTCGTTCTTCGCGGACGGTCCGCTCGACATGCGCATGGACCCCGAGCGCGAACGCACGGCCGCGGACATCGTCAACGGCTGGGACGAGTCGGATCTCGCGGATCTCTTCTTCTACGAAGGCGGCGAGACGCGCTCGCGCAAGATCGCGCGCGCGATCGTCGAGTCGCGCCGTCGCGCCCCGTTCCAGCGCACGCTTGCGCTCGCGGATGTGATCGAGCACGCGGTCGGCGGCTCGGGCAAGACGCACCCGGCGACGCGCGTGTTCCAGGCCCTGCGCCGCGCGGTGAACGAGGAAGGTGACGAACTGCTCGCCGGTCTCGCCGCCGCGCAGGAGTGGCTCGTCGACGCCGGTCGCCTCGCGGTGATCTCGTTCCACTCGGGCGAAGACGCCGAGGTCAAGCGCTTCTTCGCGCAGGGGTCGAGCGAAGGCCAATGGGAAACGCTCACGCGCAAGCCGGTGACGGCGAGCCGCGAGGAACTGCTGCGCAACCGCCGTTCGCGTTCGGCACTGCTGCGCGTCGGCGCGCGCACGCGTCGTGCCCAGTCCGTGCGGGGAGGTGGTGCGTGAATCTGCGCATCGCGCTCTCGGCCAGCTTGTCGCTCGCGGTCGTGCTCGCGGCGCTGGTGGCCTGCTTCGTGCAGAACTCCAACCACGCGCGCGCCGAGGAGCTCTCGCGCATGCAGCGCGAGTGGGAGATGGTCGCGGCCGCGAACGCGCAGATGCGCGCGCGCGTGTCATCGCATGTTCCGGGCGTCGCCAACGGCGAGCTCGACGCCACGATCTCCCCTCGCGCCGAGCGGGGAGGCGAGCTGTGATCGGCGAACGCGCACTGGAGTCCAACAGCGGCGTGCGTCCCGTCAGCGCGTTTCTGGCCGTCGGCGTCGTCTTGGCGGCCGTGGCCGCCGCCGTCGCGGGCACCGCCTTCGGAGTCGACGACAGCGTGCGTCGCTGGGAGCAGGACGAGCAGGATCCCTCGCCCGCCTACACGATCACCGATCGCGACGAGCGCCCGGTGGCGCTCTTCGTGCAGCGCCTCGACCTCGTGCTCTCCCCCAACGCCATGTGGCAGGCGCACACGCCCGAGCGCCTGGCGGTGGAGCTCGCCACCGTGCTCGGCCGCGATGTCAACGAGCTGGCGACGGCGATGATGCCGGACGCGACGGGCGGCGTGATCCGCACCTCCCTGCCGCTCGAGACCAGCGCGGCCGCGCGCATCGCTACTTGGATCCAGACTGGCAGCCCGGTCAAGGACGAGGTGTTGCGCGATCCGATCCGAGGCATGTGGATTGGGCGCGATCAGCGCGGTGCCTATGTACTGTGCTGGCAGCCCTTCGCGGTTCTGCACGCCTCGCAGCGCGCCGAGCATGGCAACGACTACGGCGAGAAGCCGCGTAAGTGGGCGCGCCACATCGCCGACGGTCTCGCGCTGTGTCTGCTCGGTGCGGACGCGGTCAAGCCGGGCGAGGACGAAGTTGCGCTCGAGGAGCAGCGCAGCGCGGTCTGGAGCTGGCTGATGCCGACGACATACACCGTCGCCGTGCGCGGGTTCGAGGCGGCGCGCGCGCCGCAGCTGATCGAGGTCCTCTCGCGCGAAAAGGTCGCGCACCACCAGATGCGCGTCGAACGTGGCCGCGATCGCGAGTATCCCGCGGGACGCTTCCCGTTCCTCGGGCTCTGGGGCTATGTCGACGAGCCGGTGGCGCGCCGCGCGGCGGATCGCGCCCTCGAGCTCGTCGCGGACCTCAAGCCGAGCGCGACGGCCAGTGCCGCGCTGATCGATGCATCGAAGGAGCTCTCGACGCTCGTCGCCGCGCTCGGTTCGGTCGAAGACGAAGGCGAGTACGAGGCCGTGATCTCGCAAGTCCACGACCTGCGCGGGCGCGCGACCTGGGAACTGCTCGCCCAGCCATTGCCGCTCTCGGGCCTCGAACGCGCCTGCGATTCCCTGCTCGCAGACGAGTCGAGGTGGGGCTTCCTCGAGGAGCAGTCGTCGGGCTACCGTTTCCTGCGCCACCGGTCCGTGCGCGCCGGTGAGTCGCGCTCGTACTTCCTCGAGAGCGACGCGCCCAGTGAGTCGCCGCGCGTCGTGACGACATTCGACCTGATGCTGCAACGGCAGGTCGGCATCGCGCTCGACGAGCTGATGCACACGCACAAGCCGGCGCTCGCCATGGCGGTTGCGCTCGACCTCGAGAGTGGCGATGTGCTCGCCGTCGACTCGCGCTCGAGCTATCCGATGCTCGGCTTTCCGCCGCTCTACCACGAATTCACGCCGGGCTCGACATTCAAGGTCAATGTGATGGCCTGCGCGCTCGAAGCCGGCGCCGTTCGGCCCGAAGACACCTTCAATGTCGGCAACGGCACCTACCTGTTCGGCAAGCGCCGCATCCGCGAAGCGGAGTCGAGCAAGACGGGCACGCTGACGGCCGCGCAGTGCCTCGCGCACTCGGTGAACTCGGGCCTCGTGCAGATCGGCGACAAGGTCGACGACGAGTTCCTCCACCAGAGGCTCCGTGCGTTGCACTACTCCGAGGCGCCCAAGAGCGGCTTCGGCGGCGAGCGGCCCGGCTACCTGCCGAAGCTGCCGTGGAAGCGCGAGTGGACGCACGCTTCGATTTCCTTCGGCCACGAGCTGAAGGTCACGCTCTGGCAGCACGCCGCGGGCCTCGCGGCGATCGTCCGCGGCGGACATTGGCTGCCGCTGCGCTTGCTCGAAGCCGTCGAGCAGAACGGCGAGCGCTTCACGCTCCCGCGCGCTCGACCCGAGCCGGTCTTCGCGGCGAGCACATCGGAGACGATCCGCGCGATGATGCGCTCCGGCGCGCGCGAAGGTACGGGCGCGGCCGTCGCGAGCCCCGAGAAGCTCCCCTCGCTCAGCGTCGGCACCAAGACCGGAACCGCGCAGAAGGTCGGCACGGAAGTGTGCCTGCACCACGAGCTCGAGCACCAGGCCGGTCACTGGAAGGCCGGCACCAAGTGCTCGCGCGAGTGCCGCCTGCAGCTCGTCAACAAGCCGCGCGAGAAGCACACGAACTGCTACACATCGAGCATGTGCATCTGGGGGCGCCGCAATGCCGGCGGCCGCGAGGTGCTCGTGCTGGTCGTGGTCGAGGAGCCGCGCGGAGGACAGAAGTACGGCTCCCGCGTCGCAGGTCCGACGGCGGTGCGCATCCTGAAGGAGGCGCTCGGAGAGACGCGCAATGGCCGCAGCGTGGTCGAGGCGATCAGCGCGGGATTCGCGCCGGCGCTCGATGCGCGCAGCGAGCGTGGTCTCGAGCAGCCTTGGGCGGAGGTGGGCCGGTGATGGTCACGCTCGAGGAACTCGCACGCGCGTTCGGTGGCGAGCTGCGCGGCACGCCCTCGCAGCGCGCGCTCTGCGATGTGCAGCTCGACAGCCGCACCGTGGGGCCCGGCGACCTGTTCGCCGCGCTGAGCGGATCGAACTCGGACGGGTCGCGATTCGTGCCGCAGGCGCTCAGCCGCGGCGCGCTCGCGGTGCTCTCGAGCACGCCGCTCGAGCTGCCCGCCCATGTGGCCAACTGGATTCACCCGCAGGCGCGCGCGATCGCCGGTGCGGCCGCGGCGCGCGTGCACGGAGAACCCGGACGCGAGATGTTCGTGATCGCCGTGACGGGCACGAACGGCAAGACCACGACCGCGCACCTCGCGGGACAGTTGCTCGCGGCCTGCGGCCGCCGCCCCGCCGTGCTCGGCACCGCTGGCAATCGGCTCGCCGACGGCGTGCTGCTCGAAGCGACGCACACCACGCCCGACGCGCCCGGACTGCAGCGGCTGCTCGCGCGACATCGCGCGCTCGGCGGCGACAGCGTGGCGCTCGAGGCGAGCTCGCACGCTCTCGATCAGGATCGCCTCGCAGGCCTCGAGATCGGCGCCGCGATCTTCACCAACCTCACGCGCGATCACCTCGACTACCACGGTGACATGGCGCGCTACGCGGCCGCCAAGGCGCGCCTGTTCGCGTCGCTCTCGCGCGGCGCCTGCGCGATCGTCAATGCCGACGATCCCGCTTGGGAGCAAATGGCCGCCGTCGCGCGCGAGCGCGGGGCGACCGTGCATACGTTCAGTACCAGGTCGCGCGCCGACCTCTGCGCTTCTCGCCTCGAAATCGACTCACGCGGCACGCGTTTTTTCCTCGAAGGGATGGGGATTCAACGGACTGGGGTTTTTCTGCCGCTCGTGGGTCGCTTCAATGTGGAGAACGCGCTGGCAGCTCTGGCTGCGGTGCTCGTGTCGGGGGCGAGCCCTTCCCACGCGCTGGGTGGGCTCGCCCTTGCTTCCTCCGCCCCCGGGCGGCTGGAACGCGTCGACACGCGACTGTGCGGCTTCGGAGTGCTGGTCGACTACGCGCACACCGAGGACGCGTTGCGGCATGTGCTCTCGACGGTTCGCGAGGGCCTCGCGGCCGAAGGTCGCCGCCGCAGCGATCACGGCGGTCGGCTCCTGTGCGTGTTCGGTTGCGGCGGGGACCGCGACCGCGGCAAGCGGCCCTTGATGGGCAAGGCGGCAGGCGAGCTCGCCGACCTCGTGTTCCTCACCAGCGACAATCCGCGCAGCGAGGCTCCGCAGGCGATCATCGACGATGTGCTCGGCGGAATGGCGGGCGCGAGCGCGCGAGTCGAAGTCGAGCTCGATCGCCGTGGCGCGATCCTCGCGGCACTGCGCGCGGCGCGACCGCACGACGTGGTGCTCATCGCGGGCAAGGGACATGAGACCACCCAGCAGGTGGGATCGAACATCTACGCATTCGACGATCGCGCGGTGGCGGCCGAGCTGCTTGCGAGCGGGGCGTGGAGGGGGCAGCAGGGATGATGCGGGTTTCCGACATTCTGAACAGCACGGGAGCGGTGCTCCTGCGCGGCGATCACGCGAGAACGGTGCACGGGGTGAGCACCGACACGCGCGCGCTGCGACCGCACCAGCTTTTTCTCGCGCTTTCAGGCCCGAACTTCGACGGAAACCTGTTCGCGCAGGCGGCGTGCCAGCGGGGGGCTGGCGCGCTCTTGCTCAAGGGGGACTCGTCCCTCGCGCTGCCCGACCTCCAGAGTGATGTCCCGGTCGCTGTGCATGCAGAGCCCCGCCGCGCGCTCGCCGATCTCGCGCGCTGGCATCGCTCGCGACTGGGCTCGCCGGTGATCGGCATCACGGGTTCATGCGGCAAGACGACGACCAAGAACATCCTCGGTCAGCTGCTCGCCACGCGCATGCGCACGGTCGCGAGCCCCAACTCGTTCAACAACGACATCGGCGTCCCGCACACGCTCCTGCTCGCGGACCAGACCACGCAGGCGCTGGTGCTCGAAATCGGAACGAACGCTCCGGGCGAGATCGCCGCGCTCGCGCACATCGCCCAGCCCACGGGCGCGATCATCACGATGATCGGTGCCTCGCACCTCGAAGGGCTTGGCTCGATCGAGGGCGTGGCGCGCGAGAAGAGCGCGCTCTTCGCGAGTCTGCCCGCGGATGGGTTCGCCGTCCTCAACGCCGATTGCCGCCACGCGGATCTGCTGCGCGCGTCGACGCGTGCGCGCATGATCACCGTCAGCATCGACGGTCAGGGCGAGTTCAACGCGACGAACGCGCTGTTCCACGCCGGCGGTACCACATTCCGGCTCAATGGACGCGAGGTCTCCTCGCCGCTGCTCGGGCTGCACAATGTGTCCAACCTCGTGTGCGCGCTCGCGGCGTGCCATGGCATGGGGATCGACATCGACGCGCTGCTGCCCGCCGTTTCGACTCTCAAGGGCGGCCATCGCCGGATGGAGCGTCACGAAATCGAAGGGCTCGTCGTGTTCGACGACACATACAATGCCAATCCTGAGTCGGCGCGCGCCGCGGTGCGCTTCCTGTCCGGCCTGCACGGGCGTGGTCGGCGCGTCTTGGTGCTCGGCGACATGCTCGAGCTCGGCGCGAGCAGTCCAGAGCTGCACCACGCCGTGGGTCTCGACATCGCCGCAGGCTCGATCGACCTGCTCGTGCTCGTGGGCGAGCAAGTGCGGGCGACGGCAGCGGGCGCGCTCGAAGCCGGGATGCCCGCGCGCTCCGTCGTGTATCTCAAAGACGCGAAGCAAGCGGCGTCGGAGCTCGATGGAATGCTGCGCCAAGGCGACACCGTGCTGCTCAAGGCCAGCCGCCGCATCGGACTCGATTTCGTCGTCGATCACCTGCGCAATCGGCAGAGGACGGGGGTCGGCTAGATGTTCCCCGCGCTGCTCGAAGAGCTCTTCGGAACGAGCCTGTTCGGCTACATCAGCTTCCGCGTCGCAGCGGCCGCGCTGACGGCATTCACGCTCGCCCTGTGGACCGGCGCGCCCGTGATCCGCTGGCTGCGCGCGCACAAGGTGGGCGAGGATGTCACCAAGACCGACAGCGCCGACCTCGCGAAGCTCGGCGACGAGATGGGGAAGAAGAACACGCCGACGATGGGCGGCAGCTTCCTGATCGGCTCGTTGCTCGCGAGCGTGCTCCTGTGGGCGCGACTCGACAACATCCATGTCGTGCTCGCGGTGCTGCTGACGGCGGGACTCGCGGCCGTCGGCTTCGTCGACGACTACAAGAAGCTCACGATTCCCAAGTGCAAGGGACTGAGCCGCAGCGCGAAGCTGCTCGGCCAGACCGTGGTGACGCTCGGAGTGATCGGCGCGCTCGTCTTCTACGCGCACTACAGCGGCCGCGACACGTTGCTCACACTTTATCCCCCTTTCCTGAAGAACTCCGCGATCGAACTCGCGCAGTGGGGCGTGTTCGGCATCGTGCTGTTCGTCGGTTTCCAGTGGCTCGTCGTCGCGGGCTCGTCGAACGCGGTCAACATCACCGACGGACTCGACGGTCTCGCCGCGGGTTGCACGCTGATCAGCGGGCTCGCGCTGATGATCTTCTGCTATGTCACGGGTCGCCCGGACTGGACCGAATACCTCGCGATCCCGCATGTGAAGGCCGCGTCGGAGATGGCCGTCGTAGGCGGCGCGATGTGCGGCGCGTGCCTCGGATTCCTCTGGTACAACGCGTTCCCGGCGCGCGTGTTCATGGGCGACTCGGGCTCGCTGCCGCTCGGTGGACTGCTCGGCTGGATGGCAGTGGTCGCCAAGCAGGAGCTCGTGCTGCCGCTGATCGCGCTGGTGTTCGTCGCGGAGCTCAGCTCGAGCTGGATCCAGCAGGTCTACTACAAGCGCACGGACGGGAAGCGCGTCTTCACCGTCGCTCCGCTGCACCACGGGCTGCAGCTCTACGGCGCGATCTTCGAGCTTCCGGCCGAAGTCAAGGCACAGCGCGCCGCACACCGCTGGCACGAAGTCACCGTCACGACTCGCCTGTGGATCGTCTGCGCGCTGTGCGCGACGGCCAGTCTCGCCCTGCTGAAGGTGCGCTGAGGAGAACGCCATGGCCAGCCCTCGTTCTCTGCTTGCGACCGCAACCGGTGGTGTCGGTGCCGTTCGCGAGCACCAGACCACGATCTTCGAACGCCTGCGTGAGATCCACGCCAAGGTCGAGCGCCACGACCCCGTTGCGCCGTCGGTCGCGATCTTCTGCTGCGTGCTGGCACTCTCGGCGCTCGGCATGCTGGTGCAGGCGAGCCATGCCGCGACCACGCTCGCGCCCTCGGAGTTCACCGCTGAGTTGCTGGAGCAGGTCTTGTTCCGCACGGGCGGCGTCGTCGTGATGCTGCTCGCCGCGCGCATCGGCACGCAAGGAGTGCGCCGCTACATCCCCGCGCTGCTGGTCGTGATGGCGCTCCTCTTGATGCTCGTGTTCGTGCCGGGCGTTGGTTCGCAGATCAACGGATCGCACCGCTGGATCGATCTGGTCGTGGTGAAGTTCCAACCCTCGGAGCTCGCACGCATCGTCGTCGTGCTGTGGGTCGCGGATCGCTGCACCAAACTCGGAACGCTCGTGACGGACTGGCGCAAGGGGGTCGTGCCGGTACTCGGCTTGATCTGCTTCTACGCGGGTCTCGTGGCGATCGAGACCGACTTCGGCGGTGCCAGCCTGCTGTTCCTGTGTGCCGCGGCGACCCTGTGGATCGGCGGCGCGCACACGCGCCATGTCGTCATGCCGCTCTCGGTCGCAGGCACTTCGCTGATGGTCGTCGGGTTCACGCTGATTCCCTACATCCGCAAGCGCATCCTGATGTTCTTCGGGGCGCACAACAACCAGCAAGTCGCGGACGCCAAGTCGGCGATCGCGAGCGGCGACCTGTTCGGACTGGGCTACGCGCACGGTCCACTACGCAACCACGGCGTGCCCTACCTCGAGTCCGACTTCGTCTTCGCGCAAGTGGGCGAGGAGCTGGGCTTCTTCGGGATGCTGGTCGTGATCGGCCTGTTCGTGGCGCTTCTGTGGTACGGCCTGCGCCTCGTGCTCTCGATCAAGGACCGCTTCGACGCGCTGGCGACATTCGGGCTGATGATCTCGACCTGCCTGCAGGGAATGCTGCATGTGCAGATCGTCGCCGGACTGGCGCCGCCCAAAGGCATGACGCTGCCGTTCCTCTCGCACGGCGGCACGTCGCTCATCGTTTCATCTCTCGGCGTCGGCCTCGCCCTCGGCGCGGCGCGGCGCTGGTCCACCGAACGCGAACAAGTCGTCACGGGTCCGTGACGACGGCCTTTCTCACTCACTGTAATCGGAGTCCCTCACATGCAGAAAATCGAACGTTACGGCGTCATCGCCTTGGTCGTCCTCCTCGTCACCATCCTCGCCGTTTCCCTGTGGGGCGAAGGCTCGAGCTGGAAGTTCTGGGAGAAGAAGGACGCGCAAGCCAACATGGCCGACGCGTCCAAACTCCGCCGCGGCCCGTACACGCCGCCGTCGGCCGACGGCAGCGTCGCCGCGGTCGAGCCGCAGCATGAGCTCGGTGGCCTGCCGATCTCGACGGGCACCGAGGCGCTCGTCACGCCGCTCACGCTCGATGGCGCCGCGCTCGACGCGCTGCTCAGCGCGCCGGTGATCGTCGGCGGCCCCGCGCCGATCCTGGCTCCGATCCAGCCGATCGGCGCGCAGCCCAAGGGAATGATGCCGGTGATCGGCGCGCAGCCGATGCCGACGAGCGTGAGCGCTCCCATCGTTCGCAGCGGCGATCTGGTCTCCACGCCGATCTCCACGCTCGGCGCGCGTACCTACACGATCAAGAGCGGCGACACGCTCGGCGGCATCGCGAGCCGCGAACTCGGATCGGCCTCGCGCTGGACCGAGATTCAGTCGCTCAACGCGAGCCTGAACCCGAACAACCTGAAGGTCGGCATGTCGATCCAGCTGCCCGCCGGCGCTCGCGCGGTCACCGCGAGTGCGTCGCGCAACGAAACCGCGCACGCCGCGCCGGTGAGCAAGCCGGCCACCGGCCGCAGCTACATCGTCAAGAGCGGTGACTCGCTGTCGCGCATCGCCAGCCGCGAGCTCGGCGACGCCGGCCGCTGGAGCGAGATTCGCGACCTCAACCCCGGCGTCAACCCCGAGCGCCTCAAGGTCGGCGCGGAGCTCGCAATGCCCAAGGGCCCCACGGTCGCCAAGGCCGATGCGCGCGAGACCGCCGGCTGGAGCCCTCGCACCTCGGGCAAGTCGCTGGTCCAGTGAGCGAACGCTTCAAGGTCCTGTTCCTCACGGGCTGCATGTTCGTGATGGGGCTGCACCTCGAGGGGTCGATCCGACTCCTGCTCGAGGGTTGGTTCGGTCCGTACCGCGCCGAGCTGCGCGTGGCGGACGAGGGTCCGGGCTGCGGTGCCGTTGCGGTGTCCGCGAGCCCGGTCGTAGCGGAGTGGAGGCCGGGCAGCGCACCCGCACGCTAGTCACACGCGGGACGAGGACCGGGAGGGGGGCAGAGGAGTGAGCACGGTGCTTGAAGTAGTCGACGCCAATGGGGACGCTGCGTCGTCGCGCTCCATGGACCGTTCGTTCCCTCTGCCTTCCGCCCCTCGTCGCTCCGGGTTGCGCATCGCTCTCGCTGGCGGCGGCACGGGCGGGCACATCGTGCCGGGTCGGCACCTGCTCGCTCATCAGCCCCGCAGCGTGGCGGATGTGCTGTGGTTCTGCACCGGTCGTGCAGTGGAAGAGCGCGCCTTCGCCGGACTCGACACCGAGCTCGGCGGGGTTGAGATCGAGCGCGTGGCGCTCGCGCTCGAACCGGAGGGTGGGGGGGCGCCGCGGATCACCGGACTCGCGCTGCGCACCTTGCCCGCGGTGCGCGCCGCGCGCGCCGCGCTGCGCGCCCACCGCAGCGAAGTGCTCGTCGGTCTCGGCGGCTTCACTTGTCTGCCGTCCGTGCTCGCCGCGCGTTCGCTCGAGATTCCCGTGGCGTTGCTCGAGATCAACGCGGTGCGCGGCAAGGCCACGCGCTGGTTGGCGCCGCTTGCGACGCGCGTCTTCCACGCCTGGCGCGGCACGCTGCCGGGGGGGCGTGCGAGCACCAAGGATGTGCTCTGCGGTCCGCCGCTCGCTCCGCAGTTCGCCGCAGGCGGCGTGAGCGAGGAGCGACAGCGCGCGGCGCGCGCCGCGCTCGGATTCGTGCCGGAACGTCCACTGCTCGTCGTGCTCGGCGGCAGTCAGGGAGCCGGTGCGCTCAACTCGTTCGTCGCTGCGCAGCTTGGGGAGTTCCTCCGCCAAGGCGTGCAGGTGCTGCATCAGACCGGGCCGGGGCGGAGCGAGCCGGGTGCGATCGATCGAGCGGGCTATCGCCAGCTCGAGTTCGTGCACGATGTCCACGGCGCGCTCTGCGCCGCAACGCTGGTGCTCTGCCGCGGCGGCGCCTCGACGCTCGCTGAGGTCGCGGCGCTGCGCCGACCCGCGTGGGTCGTGCCCTACCCGCACCACGCCGATCGCCATCAAGAGCGCAACGCGGGCGAGCTCGGCGAAGGCGTGGAGCTCGTCCTCGAGTCGCGCCTCGACGCGAACTTCGCGCGCGAGCTCGTGCAACGCACCTTGCCAAGCGGCGCGAGCGAGCTCGCGCAGCGCGCGGCGGTACTCGAACGCGTGCTGCCGCTCGATGCGGCGCAACGCATCTGGAGGGAACTGACGACTGTGGCGCGTTCGAGCCGCGAATTCGTGGCCAACGCTTGAGTCCGCGCCTCCTGAAGGAGATATCTGGCCCGATGCTCGAACAAGGCATGACTCGCCTCGATCTGTTCCTCGCGCGCCTCGCCGACTTCCGGCCGCGCGCTCCGCGCAACGGCCGTTCGATCTCGGTCCTGCCGGAGCGCATTCACTTGCTCGGCGCCGGCGGCGCGGGCGTTTCGGGCGCGGCGCGCGTGCTCGTGGCGCACGGTCACATACTCAGTGGTCATGACCGCGCCGAGAGCGAGCATGTCAAGCTGCTGCGTTCGATCGGCGTCGAGGTCGAAGTTTCGCCGCAGGAGTGCGCGCGCTTGCCGCACGGCGTGCAACTCGTGGTGCGCTCGGCCGCCATCTCGCTCCAGAGCCCTGCTGTGCGCGAAGCCACGGAGCGCGGCATTCCCGTGCTGAAGTACAGCGAGGCACTCGGTCGCATCACGCCGTTTGGCCGCACACTCGGTGTCGCCGGCACCCACGGCAAGACCACCACGAGCTGGATGCTCTACCACGCCCTGCGCGGCCTCGCGCTGTCGGTCCCCGACGGCTCGCTGCCCCAGCCGGGCGCGATCGTCGGCGGCGTGTGTCGCAAGCTCGGATCGAACGCGGCGCTCCACGACGACGGCGGCTGGTTCGCCGTCGAGTCCTGCGAGTACGACCGCTCGTTCCTCAACCTCTCGCCCCACGGCTCGATCGTCACCAATATCGAGGCCGATCACCTCGACTATTTCGGCGACTTCGAGCAGATCAAGAGCGCCTTCGCGCGCTTTGTCGAGCGCGCTCCGGTCAACGGATTGCTCGTGCTCGGTCCCGATGTTCCTCGCTCGGTTGAGCAGGTGGCGCGTGCGCCGGTGTGGCGCATGAAGCGCGACTTCGATGTCCGCCTGAAGCGCGAACGCAGCGGCTACTTCACCTTTGACATGGGCGGCCCGGAATTCGAGGTCGATGCGGTGAGCCTGGCGGTGCCTGGCAGCTTCAACGCTCTCAATGCGGGTTGCGCGATCGCGCTTGCGGTTGGGCTCGTGGCGCGCGAGTGGAAGATGGATCCCAACGAGGCCGCGTTCTACGCGGCGCGCGGGATCGAGCAGTATGTCGGCAGCCAGCGGCGCTTCGAGTCGTGGGGCTGTCACGGCGGCGTCGAGGTCGTCCACGACTACGCGCACCATCCGACCGAGGTCAATGTCACGCTCGAGGCCGCGAGCCGCGTGTTCCCCGGCCGCAGGCTGCATGTGCTCTTCCAGCCGCACCAGCACAGTCGTACCGCCCGTTTCCTCGCGGAGTTCGCCGACTCCCTGCGCCGCGCAGACCGCGTCGTCGTGGCCGATGTCTACGGCGCTCGGGCGCATGTCGACGGCGAGAACGCCGCGAGCGCCTCGGACCTCGTCGATCGCTTGCGCGCGGCCAATGTGGAGGCGCGGTGCGGGGGCTCGGGCCGCTCGGCGGTCGAGGCCCTGTGCGAGGGTCTGTCCGGAGACTGTGCCGTGCTCGTACTCGGCGCTGGCGACATCGTGGACATCCGTGACGACCTCATCCGTGAACTGGCCCGTCGCCGCGCTGCGTGACGCAGAGCTACGCGACCGCACCTACATGCGGGTCGGCGGACGAGTTCGCTGGCTGCTCGAGCCCGCGACCCCACAGGAGCTGCAACTCGCGATCGTGACGGCGCGCGAGCGCGGCTTCGTGCCCCGCATTCTGGGTGGCGGCTGCAACCTGGTCATCGAGGACGGTCTGCACGACTGCCTCGTGATCACGACCGATCGCATGAAGCGCTGCTTCCGGCCGCTGCGCGGGTCGTCGCGCTTCGACGAGCAGACGCAGCAAGGCGAGCTGGTGCACATCGATCCGGCCGAGGATCCGCGGCTGGTGGTGTGGGCTGGGACGACCTTGCAGAAGTTGTGCAGCACGGCGACCGATCTGGGGCTCTCCGGTCTGGAGTGTCTCGCGGGCGTGCCGGGCCAGCTCGGCGGCGGCATCGCGATGAACGCGGGCGGTCGCTACGGCGAGATGTGGGACTGCGTGGAGCTCGTGCGCGTCATCGAACCCGACGGTCGCATGCTCGACCTGCCGCGGGCTGAGTGCACGCCGCGCTATCGCAATGGCGGGCTCGGCGAGCGCGTGGTCGCGGGTGCGATCCTGAAGCTCGTCCCGCGGACGCGCGCGCTGGTGCGCGAACGCGCCAAGCAGTACCTGAAGGAAAAAAACGACGCGCAGCCCCTGACCGAATGGTCGGCGGGCTGCGTCTTCAAGAACCCCGACAAGCAGCGCTCGGGCGGCCTGTCGGCGGGTCAGCTCGTCGAGCGCTGCGGCCTGAAGGGGCGCGAGCGCGGCGACGCCTATGTGAGCCCGCAGCATGGCAACTTCGTGATCAACCGCCGCAACGCGAGCTCGGCCGATGTCCTCGGACTGATCGAGGAGCTGCGCGCCGAGGTGGCGAGCCAGACCGGCGTCCAGCTCGAGCTCGAGGTCAAGGTCTGGTGCCGCGAGCCGGGCTAGGGAGACCGCGCCCGGTCCCCGGCGCGGCTTTCCCCTGAGGTGCGGTGGGAGCAGCGCCCCACAGTCGCGCGGGCCGCTTTCACTTCTGGGACATCCGGCCCCAGCTCTGCGGCATCCCCTCCTGTTCCCGCCGCGACCCACCGAAAGGGGGGTACGGCCGTCGCAGGCCTCCGAAACTACGCAGCGACTCTGGGCTGTCTTCTCCCCACCCTCTTCTTCCGCCGATTCCCCATCGGCATCGCCCGGGTCGAGACGCTGGTTCGCGCATGCGACGGTCCTTACTCTTTTCGCGGCGCTTCCCCCCGGAGGAGACGCCCCGCTGCGAGGCCAGGTCGGCCCCGAGGATGTGTTGCCCTTGGTCCGGGAGAGGCCGTCGCAGGTTGCGGCGGACACGCCCCCGGGAAGACCTGAGGGAAGGAGTCAGACTGCATGTGCTCTGAGCACGATCCGCGTGACAACGGTCCGTTCCCGCTGTCCACCCTGCGCCACTCGGTCTCGCACCTGATGGCGAGCGCCGTCCAGAAGCTCTACCCCGGCGCGAAGTTCGGCTTCGGCCCCGCGATCGAGCACGGGTTCTACTACGACATCGAGCTCCCCGAGCCGGTCGAGGACAAGGACCTGCGCAAGATCGAGAAGGAGATGGAACGCATCGCCAAGCGCACGCCCGAGCTCGTACGCGAGGAGGTCTCACGCGCCGACGCCAAGACGCGCCTCGGCGCGAAGGAGCAGACCTACAAGGTCGAGGCCGTCGATCTGATCCCCGAGGGCGAGACGATCACATTCTACCGCCACGGGGACTTCGAGGACCTGTGCGAAGGCCCGCACCTCGATCGCCTCGACCGCGGCTTCCACTTCAAGCTGCTCAACATCGCGGGCGCCTACTGGCGCGGCGACGAGAACCGTCCGATGTTGCGCCGCATCTACGGCACGGCCTTCTGGAAGAAGGAGGAGCTCGATGCCCACCTCGCATGGCTCGAGGAGGTCAAGCTGCGCGACCACCGCAAGCTCGGCACCGAGCTCGATCTCTTCAGCACGCACGCGGAAGCGGGCTCGGGCTTCGTGTTCTGGCACCCGCACCTCGGCGCCGTGCGGCGCGCGATCGAGGAGTTCATGTTCCAGGAGCAGGCGCGGCGCGGCTACGACTTCGTCTACACGCCGCATGTCATGCGCGAAGACCTGTTCAAGACCTCGGGCCACCTCGAGAACTACGGCGACATGATGTACGAGGGCTTCGGCATCGAGAACGCGCGCTATCGCGTCAAGCCGATGAACTGCCCCGGGCATGTGATGATCTATGCGACGCGCTCGCACAGCTACCGCGACCTGCCGCTGCGCATGGCGGAGCTCGGTACCGTGTACCGCTTCGAGCGCTCGGGCGTGCTGCACGGAATGATGCGCGTCCGCGGCTTCACGCAGGACGACAGCCACATCTTCTGCACGCCCGACCAGCTCGAAGAGGAGATTGCGGGCGTCGTCGAGCTGATCGACATGGTGCTGCGCACCTTCGGCTACACCTACAAGGCATACCTCGCGACGCGGCCCGAGAAGGCCATCGGCGAGCCCGCGATCTGGGAGCGCGCGACCAAGGCGCTGCAGGGCGCGGCGGACCGCGTGAAGCTCCCGCTCGAGCTCGACGAAGGCGGCGGAGCGTTCTACGGCCCCAAGATCGACTTCAAGGTCAAGGACTCGCTCGGCCGCGAGTGGCAGATGTCGACCGTGCAGTGCGACTTCAACCTGCCGGAGCGCTTCAAGATCCACTTCACCGACTCCGACGGGCAGCAGAAGCGTCCGATCATGGTGCACCGCGCCATCCTCGGCTCGCTCGAGCGCTTCATCGGTGGCCTGATCGAGCACTTCGCGGGCAAGTTCCCCGTGTGGTGCGCGCCCACGCAGGTTGCGGTGATTCCGATCCGCGAGGAGCACGCGGCGTACTGCAAGCAGCTCGAGAAGCAGCTGCGCGGGGAGCTCTACCGCGTCGACTGCATGGACGCGCCCGGGCACATGAACAACAAGATCAAGGATGCGCAGCAGCAGCAGATTCCGTTCATGCTGATCGCTGGCGACAGAGAGGCCGCGGAAGGCACGGTCGCCGTGCGAAGACGCGGCACGCGCGAGCAGCAGGTGATGCCGTTCGCGGAATTCAAGGTGCTGCTCGACCGCTTGCGCAGCACGCGCTCGCTCGGCCTCGAGTAGCTCTCTGAGAGCGTCGCGCGCTCGAATGCGGCCCGTCCGGATATGTGCCGGGCGGGCCGCTCGTGCACCCGGCGCGTCAGCGCAGCTCGATCTCGGAGAAGCCGCCGACGGGCTGTAGGCTGCCCTTGTCCCACGCAAGGACGCGCAGACGCAGGCTGCGCACGACCGCCGGCTTCGGCAGCGCGAGCTCGTGTTTCATCAGCGCGTCGCCCGAGAGGTCGAACTCGATCGCAGTGCTGTCCTTGTTGAGGTACAGCGCCACGCGCCGGATGCGTCCGAGCTCGCCCGCGGTCGCGCGATTCGCATCGTACTGGCTCAGGATCACGAGCTTCGCGCGCTGGGCCTTCTCGAGCTCGAGTGTGATCGAAGGCTCCGTGTCGGTGGGGGCGAAGGCCCAGCCCGTCCCTTGGTAGCCGTCGCAGATCGCACCTGCGTTGGTGAAGCTCGCGAGCTGCGACGAACAGCGTGCACTGACCTCGGTCTGTTCGAGCTTGTTGCTCGCGGCGGCGCGCGCGTATTCGAGCATCCACGGCTGGAACACATCGCGGGCGACGACTTCGAGTGTCGCGGACTCGAGCACTTCGGTCGTGTGACCTTCCGTAGCGACTTCCGTCGGAAGTGCGACATGGAGGCGGGCTTGCATGGTGTGGGGACCATCCGTCTCGAACGCGTGCTGCATCGAGAAGCGCTCGCCCTTCCACGGCACGAGCTGGTCGACATCGCGTGTCTCGACGAGCTTGCCGTCGACGAGGAATTCGACCCTGTCGACATGCAGCGCCGCATTCGTGCCTTGGCCGTGTCCGTAGGCCTCGATCGTGCCCGGAGAGAAACCGCTGATCCAGCAGCTGATGCGCGCACGCCCCGCGGCACGCAACCAAACGGGTCGGTCCGCCGGTTCGGACGCCCACGCGTCCTGCACGCCGCCATCGCTGCCAGAACTCGGCGCGGTCGCCTTGGTGAGGAACAGCAGCGCGAAGCAAGTGTTCGAGAGCGGCAGCGGTTCGACGGGCCAGGCCACGGGCGCGCCCGTGCGCCACTCGCCGTTGTCGCGTTGCTCGCGCACGAGGCGCGCAGCGCCGAGGCGGTACCAATCGTGCTCGCCGATGCGCTCGGTCTGCATCAGGGCGCCGACGCGCTCGAGCCCGTAGAGCCAGTAGTAGTGCCACGCGTACGGTCCGTGCGGGTTGTCCTCGACGGAGAACTCGCGCTCGATCCACGCGAGGCCCAGGCGCTGCGCGCGCTCGAGCGAGCGTCCGAGCGGGGCAGGCAGATCGCGTCCCGCGCCTTCCTTCGCGATGCCGAGGATCGAGATCCCGGCCGCGGTCATCGACGCACTCGGGCTCTCGCGCTCGCCGTGCATGTAGCCGAAGCCCGCGACTTCGCGCTTGCCGGTCGAGCTCTTGCCGCTGCTCGCGGCGACGTCGATCTCGCGCGGAGTCTGCTGGTACTTCAGCGTGCCCTCGACGAGCTCGAGCCAGACGTCCTTGGGAATCTTGAGCCCTGAATGCGCGGCCGCACGCAGCCCGAGCGCTGCGTACTGCGTGTTGGAGAGATCGATGTAGACGCCGGGATGATTGGGATACCCCCAAGTTCCTTCGCCGCGGATGCGCGTCGAGAGCAGGAAGTCGACGAGCTCCTTCATCCGGTCCTTCCAACGCTCCGGGGCGCCGAGGGCGTCGAGCGCGAGCAGCTGCGTCGACACGGAGTAGTTGTGCGTCGGAAAACCGCCCTCGAGAAAAGCAGCCGCGCGCTGCAGCGCTGGGTGATCCGCGCTGATGCGGCACTTGCGCAACGTGTAAACCGCGAGGCCCGTCTCGCCGTTGCGTCGATCGAAGTGCGCCACGGGCTCGCGCAGGTCGCTGCCCCAGGAACCGTCGCGATTCTGCAGGGCGAGCAGGCGCTCGACGCCGCGATCGATGGCCGCATTGACGCCGGCTTGCAGCTCGCCGAGGTGGGCGGCCGCGCGCTCCTGCGCAGGCAGCGGGCACGCGAGCGCAAGGATGCCGAGGGCGCGCAGCAACATGGGACGACCCCATGGTACGCTCGGGCGTCGAGGGGGCAACGCTGGCCCGACTAGGCGCGCAGGGAAGCCACCAGACGGGCGGTTGCTTCCTCGATGTCGAGGGGCTCACGGAAACCGAAGTCGCGCTGGGCGGGCTCCATGGAGTAGGAGTGCGAGCGCGCTAGCTGCAGCGCGACGAAGCGTGTCATCGGCGGCTCGCCCGCGAGCCGAGCGAGCCACCACAGGGCCTCGCAGAGCGTTCCGGCGGCATAGGCGAGCGCAAAGGGCACGCGGCGCTGCACTGGCGGGATGTCGAGTGCGCGCAGCAGGCCATCGATCCAATCCCACAGGCGCACGGGGCGCTCCTGACCGATGAAGTACGCCCGACCTGCATGGGGCGAGTCCGGACGCAGGCTGCGCGCGGCCGCGATGTGCGCTGCGACGGCGGTCTCGACCGCGCACAGCGTGACTTCATTGTCGCCCGGGCCGACGCGCGCGAGCTTCCCCTCGCGCGCGCGAGCGAGTAGGCGCGGCACGAGGTGCGGATCGCCGGGACCGAAGATCAGGTGCGGCCGCAGCGCGCATGTTGCCAGCCCCCAGCGCCCGTTGGCTGCGAGCACCGCGCGCTCGGCCAGCGCCTTCGTCGCGGGATACGAGCACAGGTAGTCGTGCGGGTAGGGAAGGTCGTTGGAGGCGTCGACATGCTCGCGCCCGTCGAACACGACACTCGGCGAGCTCGTGTACACGAGTCGCTTCACGCGGCGCTGCTCGCAGGCGGCCAGCACATTGTGCGTGCCGGTGACATTGCTCTCGAAGTACTCCCGCTCCGGACCCCAGACGCCAGTCTTCGCCGCGACATGAAAGACCACATCCGCGTCCTTGAAGGCGTTGCGCAGCGCGTCGCGATCCGACAGTTCGAGCGGGGCATGGCGCGCGCCGAGCGCGACCAGCTCCGGCACCGGCTTGCGAGAGCCCGCGACGACCTGATGGCCCTCGCGCACCAACTCCGCGGCGAGGCGACTGCCGAGGAAGCCGCTCGCGCCCGTGACGACGGCCTTCATCGCGATTGTCCCGCGGCCCAGCGCGCGAGCGCGGGTCGATCGATCTTGGCGTTGTGGCGCACATCGACGGGGAAAGCACGATGGAACAGTACGCGAGATACGGGGCGGGCGGCGGGCACGCGCCGACCGTGCGCGAGAATCTCGCAGGCGAGCTCCGCCGACGAGCGGCCAGCGTCGTGCAGTTCGACGACCAGCACCGGCTCCTGCGAGCCGCGCGCACCGATGCCGACGAGCGCCGAGCGCCGCACGGCCGCATGGGTGTTGAAGATGTTCTCGATCGCGACAGGGTAGAGCGGGCCGTCGGCCGTCTCCACCCGGTGCGACTTGCGACCCTGGAACCACATGCGGCCCAGCTCGTCGAGGCGCACGACATCGCCCATGCGGTGCCACACGCGCGCTCCGTCGCGAATCTTGGCAGCCAGCGTGTGCGCCGGTTCCTGCTCGTACTCGCGCGTGACCTGCTCTCCCCGCACGACGAGCTCCCCGCACTCGCCCGGCTTCACGCACAGCGCATCGCTCCACTCGCCGATGGGCTCGTCGACGATGCGAATCACGCGCGCGGTCACACCGCACGCAGGCGCGCCGATGCAGTTACCCCAGCCACTTTCGGTGCGCGCTCGATGTTCGGCAAGCACGGCGCGTCCGCTCATGCTCGAGACGGGCAGCGCCTCGGTCGCTCCGTAGGGCGTGTGTACTTCACCGCGAGGACCGAGGATCGAGAGACACGCTTCGATCAGCGGGGGATGCACGGGAGCACCCGCGATCATCAAGCGCTCGAGATGCTCGAGCACGAAGCCGCGCTCGCGGGCCCAAGGAGCGACGCGGCGCCAGATGGCCGGTGAGCCAAAGCACTGCACGGCGCGCTGCTCGCGCAGCGCGCGCACCACGCGCTCCGGGTTCGCTCGCGCCGGATGCGAGAAGTCGATCTTCGGCAGCACGGTCGAGAGCCCGAGTGCCGGACCGAACAGCGCGAAGGGCGCGAAGCAGGCGACATCGACATCGCCCTCGTGCATGCCGTACAGATCTCGCAGCGCAGCGACCTGTGCGCGGAACATGCCGTGCGTGTAGGGCACGCCCTTGGCGGGCCCCGTGGAGCCGGAGGTGAAGAGCACCGCGGCCGGATCGTCCGGGCGCGTCTCGGCGCGGGCGGGGGCCTCGCCGGCCTGCTTTCGCAGACTGGAAATCGTGCGAGCGCCGAGCGGCAGCGCACCGTGAGCGATCGTCACCTCGACCGAGCGAAACGCGCGCGGAAAGACGAGCTTGAGCGCGCAAGCGAGCCCAAGCCCAATGAAACCGCGCGGGGCGATGCGCTCGACGCAGCGCAGGACGCCGGCGCGACCCATGGCGGGGTCGATCAGCACGGGCTGCGCGCCGAGGCGGAAGAGCGCGTAGATCAGCACCACCCAGTCGATGCAGGGCCGCACGAAGACGCTCACCTTGTCGCCCGCGTGCAGACCCGCGAGCGCCAGAGCCGCGTGCTCGCGCTCGATGCGCTGCTGCAGCTCGCGATAGGTGGCCGTGCGCCAGCGAGTGCCTGCGGGCTCCACCAGCGCGGGGGAGTCCGCGCGACGCCGCGCGTTCTCCTCGACGAGCTGCGCGACGTTGAACTGCTCGCTCACGGCCGCAGGGGATGGCGGGAGAGGAAGGAGCGGATCCACTCGAGGACCTGCGAGGGCGCGTCCTCGGTGACCCAGTGACCGGCGTCGTCGACCTTGTGCGACTCCGCACTCGGGAAGCGCCGCTCCCACTCGCGGCGGAACTCAGGCGTGAAGCACCAATCGCGCTCGCCCCAGATCAGGCACAGCGGGCGGTCGCGCAGGCCCTCGAGGCCGCGCTCGATCCCGAGCAGCGTCGTGTGCGACGGATGCTCCGCGGAGAGCGGGATGTCCTCGACGAAGCGCAAGGTCGCGATGCGATTCTGCCAGCTTCCGTAGGGCGCGAGCAGGCCCTTCTTCGCGAGCGGAGCGAGGCCGCGCTCGGTGGCCATGAAGGCGGCCGCGCGCGCGAAGGCGTTGAGCCCGCGCACGGCGACGGTCCCGAAGAGCGGGATACGGCAGGCGCGGATGCGCAGCGGGGCCTTCAGGCCCGTGAAGGCCGCCGTGTTCATGGCGACGGCGCGCGCGACAAGCTCCGGGTGCCGCGCGGCAAGGCCGAAGCCGATGGCACCGCCCCAGTCGTGCACGACGAGCGTGATGCGCGCGAGGCCGAGGTGTGCGACGAGCCGTTCGACGTTCGCGACGTGCTGCTCGAGGCGATAGCCCCACGCTTGAGGCTTGTCGGAGAGCCCGCAGCCGATGTGGTCGGGAGCGATGCAGCGATAGCGCTTCGACAGCTCGCGCACGAGGTTGCGCCACAGGAAAGACCAGGTCGGATTCCCGTGCAGGAACAGCAGCACTTCGCCGTCGCGCGGCCCTTCGTCGATGTAGTGCAGGTCTCCGCCATCGACGCCGAGGAAGTGCGGCTCGAACGGATACTCGCTCGCGAACTCACGCACGAGCTCACGCGCGGCCTGTGCACGTTCGAGTGTGGCGGTCACGAGGCCACCTCGCGACGGGCTTCGAGCGGCTGTGTGTGGACGACGAAGCTCGGGACGCGGCCGTCCGCCGTGCAGACGGACACCACGTGATCGTCGAAGATGCGCTGGTGCACGACGCGCACGAGTGTGTCGAAGCGCATCTCGAGCTCGCTCGCTCCGACGCGCACGATGCGGCAACGCGATAGAGCCTGAAGGCCGACGCCGAATTCCTTGAGCAGCGCCTCCTTGCCCGTCCATGTGCGCAGGAAGCCGTCTTCACCGCGTGCGGCGAAGAGCGCGAGTTCGTCTGCATTCAAGATGCGATCGACCAGGTCGGGCCGCACCTCGCGGCGCTCTTCGACATCGATGCCGATGCTCGTGCTCCAGACTGCGCCGGCGACGCGGGCGGGCGAATGGCTGAGCGACCAGTGCCAGCCTCGACTGGCCTGCGGAACATCGTCCGCGTTCTTGCGCAGCTCCGCGATGGGGGACTGCTGCGCTGTTGCACTGGCCCGAACCGCTCGGCGCGCATGGTCGCGTTGCAGCTCCACGCGCTCGCGACCGCGGGGCAGGACCTGCGGGAGCGGCGCGACGACGACCACGGGCCCGCTCACGCGCCCGGTCCTCCGCCATTGAAGCGCCGCACGATCTCGCTGTCGAAGAAGTTGAAGCCCATGCCGGCATCGACCACGAGTCCCTGCCCGTTGATGCCCGAGGAGCGCGGAGAGAGCAGGAACACGGCCGCGCTCGCCACTTCCTCGGTCTTGAGCGCCGCGTGGCGCAAGGTGGCGGCCTCGGCGTAGAGGTAGTTGTCGAGATAGCCGGGAATGCCGGCGGAAGCGGAGGTCTTGAGCGGCCCCGCCTTGATGGCGTTGAAGCGCACCTTCGTGGTGGTCGAGAAGCTCTTGGCGAGGAAGACCACGGTCGAGTCGAGCGCGGCCTTGATCGGTGCCATGTAGCCGTAGCTCTCCGTCGCGAGCGTCGTGCTCGAGATCGAGATCGTCACGACCGAGGCATTTGGTGCGAGCTGCGGCTTGAGCGCGCGGGCGAGCGCCACGAGCGAGAAGCACGAGATGTCGACCGCCTGCAGGAAGTCGTGGCGCGCCGTTTCATCGAACGGGCGCATGCCCGACGAGTAGTTGGCGAAGGCGATCGAGTGCACGAGTCCGTCGATTGGACCGAGCGGAGCGAGGTGCGTCGCGAGCGCGTCGATCTCGTCCTGGTGCTCGACATCGCAGGTGAAGACGGGAGCGGGCGCGAGCAGGGACTCGAGCTGGGCCTTGCGCGCGTCGGAACGCACGACATGGATCACCTCGGCGCCGCACTCGCGCAGCTGTCGGTGCACATGCCACGCGACGCTCTTCTTGTTGGCGACGCCCGTGACGACGATGCGCTTGCCCGTCAGGCCGAGGAAGTCCACTACAGCCCTCCGGCCGTGACCGCGACGACGAACTGGACGCGCAGCACGGCTTCGCCGCGGCTCGTCAGCTTGGCCGTCATGTAGCGTGCGGGTCCGACGCGCTCGTCGAGCTTCACCTCGCAGCGCAAGGTCTCGCCCGGACCCACGCGTCGCCGGAAGCGCGCATCGGCGATGCGCGTGAGCACAGGCACCGCGCCCTCGGGGATGGCGTCGCGCTCGTCGCAGGCGCACAGGAGCGCGCCGGCCTGGAACGCGCTTTCGCAAATCAACACGCCCGGAACGAGCGGCTGGCCCGGGTAGTGGCCACGGAAGAAGTGCGCGTCGGCGCGCACCTCCCACTCGGTGACCATGCGCCCGGCCTCGTGCTCGATCACGCGATCGACATACAGGAACGGCTCTCGGTGGGGGATGATGGCGCGGATGTCGATGTCGATGGGGTCTTGCATCACGCGCGGCCTCCCGCCGCGGCCTGCGCTGCGGCGCGCAGGAACAGGTCGACCTTGTTGGAGGTGATCACGCCGTAGTTCGCGGCGCCCAGCCAGCCGGACATGATGATGCCGACGGAGCCGGAGTGGTACAGACCCTCGATGTGACTCGAGAGCTCCATGCTCGGCCGCAGTCCTTCCCACTTGGTGCCGAAGGCAGCGCCTTGCATGTGTTGAGTGTAGAACTCGAAGGTGCGCGGAGTCGCGGCTTCGACATGGTCGGCCATCGAGCGCACATTCGGCACATAGCGCTCGAGCTCGACAAGCGTGGCTTCGATGAGGCGCGCTTTCTCGCGCTCGTAGCTCGCAGCATCGAGGCTCGCCCAGTCCTTCCAGTTCGCGTTCGTCGAGCTGACGATCGCGTGGCGACCGCTCTGGGGCCGCACTTTCGGGTAGTAGAAGGAAAATGTGCGGCTCTGCCCGTGGAAGTCGCACAGCGCGCTCGATTCGAAGCGCTCGCGGCGCGAGGTGAAGAGCAGGTCGGTGATCCACGGCACCTCGCAGCCCTCGCGGATGCCGATGTAGACCTGCGTGCTCGAATTGTTCAGCCGCACGGCTTCGACTTCGCGCACGAACTCGGGCGCGAAGTGCTCGCGGCCGACCAGATCGAGGATCGTGCGGCGGATGTTGGCGTTCGAAAGCACCGCGCGCGCGCGCAGGTGACGCCCGTGCGCGGTGACGCCGGTCGCGCGACTGTTCTCGACCGTAATGCGCTCGACCTGCACATTGTTGAAGAGCTCGACGCCGTTCTTGCGCAGCTCCTCCTTCATCTTGCCGACGAGCCAATCGGTGCCGCCGGTGAAGGTGTAGACGCCCTTCGACATGAAGTTGGAGAACACGATGCCGTAGGCGATCGCGGGATCCTCCATGGTCGACCCGTTGGCATAGGCGATCGGCTCGAGGAGCAGGCGGTGGATGTCGTTGCGCCCCGGGAAGAAACGCTCGAAACAGTCCTCGACGGTGTCGCGCGGGTCGTCGTAGTAGTTGAGGCCGCGCAGGTAGTCGAAGAAGGCCTCGACGGTCGAGCGCGCGGCGCCGAACTGTGTCACGAGCTTCTCGGTGAAGTCCTCGCGCGTGAAGGTCGTATCGAGCGTGAACTGCGGGTTGTCGAAGCGGATCCCGTCGAGCTGCACGATCTTCGAGGCGATCTCCGGGCTCCAGTAGCGTCGGCAGGTCTTGACCATGCCGACGGGGAAGCCGTGCAGGGAGATGTCGAATACATGGCCGCCGCGGCGCTTGAACCAGGTGGCCATGCCGCCGAAGTTGTAGTGCTGCTCGAGCAGCGCCACCTTGTGGCCCATGCTGCCTAGCACATTCGCCGCCGTCATGCCGGCCAGTCCGCTGCCGATCACGATCAAGTCGTACTCGGCGCGCGCGCCCGCGAGCGGATCTGTGTTGCGCGGCTTCTTGCCGTCCGTTGAGCCGCGGAAGTAGCGCCGTTCCTCGCTCACGCGGCACCTCCAGCGGGCTCGAGCAGCGAGCGGTTGGCGATGGTGATCCCAGACAGCATGGCTCCGATCACACCGACGAGGCCTTGGTCCGTCCCGATCAGCGCGAGGCCGCGCAGCGCGGTCAGGCCGTCGCGCGACTTGCGCGGGCTGCCGTACACCGCGCCCCCGCGGTGGCCCGTGTAGCGCTCGATCGTGCGCGGCGTGAACGAGTCGCGGAACACGGTGTGCGGTCGAATGGGGAAGGAGAAGGTCTCCGCCGTATCGAGCATGGTGTCGACGGCGCGCGCCTTTTCCGCCGCGTAGGACTCCTCGCTCAAGCCCTTCCAGTATCCGTAGTTGGCCGGACAGGTGACGCGCGCGAACGGTTCGCGATCGGGCTCGCGCAACTCGTAGTTCGACGGGCATGTGATCACACCGCAGCGGGGCTCGACGGGCACCTCGGGGCGCTCGTAGCGGAAGCGTTCGCCGTCGGAATAGAACACGATGGTCACATCGTGGCCGAGCGCTTGCGGCGCGCGATCGAGGACGCAGCAGGACTCGAGGAACGACAGCCGCCCGATGCGCGCATCCTCCTCGCTCGCCACGCTCCGGCCACACAGGGCCTCGGTCTCGACGAGCCCCGCGGAGGACAGCACGCGTTCGCACTCGAGCTCGCTTCCGTCGTCGAGGCGTACGCCGCGGACCTTGCCGTCGTCGTGCATCACCGCGGCCACGCCGCTCTTCATCCGCAGCTCGCCACCTTCCTGCTCGAAGCGCGCGATCAGCAGATCGAGCAGCGCCTTGATGCCGCCTTCGGGCCGCGCCATGCCTTCGAGGTGGATCGAGCGGAACAGGATCCCGTATTCGGCCCACGACATGTCGTTCTCGGTGGGGGAGCCGTAGAAGAGCGGCGCGATCATCAGCATCTCGGCGAGCAGCGGGTCGCGCACGAAGTCCGCAAGCCGCGCGCGCGCACTCTGCGCGTAGTCGCTCTCGCTCGAGCCGCTGTAGCCCGGCAGCGCCGCGACAAGCCGCTCGAAGCCCGCGCTCTCGCTCGGGAACAGGCGCGCGACTTCGCTGCGCAGGAGCGCCATGTCGTTGGAGTACGACATGCGCAGCGTGTCGCCCGCGCTCGTGCGCAGCGCCGTGATCGAGCGCCGTTGCGGCGCGAGCCGGAGTGCCTCGTGCGGGATGCGCAGCTGGCGCAGGATGCGCGTGAGCGGCATGTTCGGCGTGCCCTTGGCCGCGAAGTTCGTCAGCGCGTGCAGGCCCGTCTCGAAGCGCCTCCCGCCGCGCTTGTAGAACGAGTTGAGCCCACCCCAGAGGTAGTGACGCTCGAGGATCGCGACGCGCTTGCCCGCCTGCGCGAGGCGAATCCCAGCGGCGAGTCCGCTCATGCCGGCACCGATGATCAGGGCGTCGTAGCGCACGGAGTCGGTGGAGTGCAGCGGGCCGCCCTAGGCGGCGCTCAGACCTTGAGGGCGGTCAGCACGAGGGACTTCGACTCGAGCTTGGGCCCGAGGTAGTCGACGCAGCCCTGCAGCGTGGCGAGCTGCATGTAGTCCTCCTCGGGGACCTGCACGCCGTAGCGCTTGCGCAGCTCCATCACGATGTCGAGGAAATCCATCGAGTCGAGCTCGATCTGGTCGCGCAGGCGCACATCCATCGCGAGCGAGCCCACCGCCTCGTCGGGAGCGATGGTGGAGATGATGTCCTTGATGGCGATGACGATTTCGTCGCGGGTCATGGGGGTGTCTTGAAAGAAGCGGGGCTGGAGGTGGGCTAGTTCCGGAAGCGTTCGACGATCACCGCCGAGTTGATGCCGAGCATCCCGAACGACATGTTCAGGATGCGATCGATGTTCCGTGCGGGGCGCGCGGGCTCGTTGAGTACGAGGCCGTCGAGCGCGCAGGCCGGATCGAGGTTGTCCACATTGATCGTGGGGTGCACGAGTCCGTCCTCGAACGACGGGAGGTTTCCGGCGAGCTCGAGCGCACCGGCGGCACCCATCGTGTGACCGATGTAGCTCTTGGTGTTGTTGACGCGCGTCGGGGCGCCTGCGAACACCGCGCGGATCGCCTCGCACTCGACTTCGTCACCTTGCTTGGTGCTGGTCGCGTGCGTGTTGACGATGTCGATCTCCTGCGCCGCGACTTGCGCGTGCGCGAGCGCGCCGCGAATGCAGGCTTGCTGGCCGTTCGAGTTCGGCAGCACGAAATCGCTGGCGTCCGAGTTGACGAAGTAGCCGCGCACTTCGCCGTAGATCTTCGCGCCGCGCGCGAGCGCGTCGTCGAGGCGCTCGAGCGTGTACAGGCAGCCGCCTTCGCTGACGACGATCCCGTTGCGGTCGCGGTCGAAGGGCCGCGAGGCCTTGGACGCGTCGTCGTGGCGCGCGAGCGCGCCTTGCGAGCGGAAGCTCGCGAAGATGCCGAAGGTGTGGATCGACTCGGACACGCCGCCGCCGAGCGCGAGATCGACGACCCCCAGCTGCAGCATCTGCATGCCCTGAATCAGGCCGAGGTTTCCGGCTGCGCAGGCGCCGCCGAGGCAGTAGGCCGGACCGGAGATCCCGAGGCTCAGCGTCACTTCGCCGGCGGGGTTGTTCGCCACCGTGCGCGGGTTGTGGTGGTGCGACCAGAACGAGAGATCGAAGTTGTACTGCGCGACTTCGTGGATCTGGTTCTCGGTCTCGACATTGCCGTGCTCGGTGATGCCGATGTAGACGCCGACCCGCGAGCGGTCGCGCGTCGCGATGTCGATGCCGGCGTCTTTCAGCGACTCGCTCGCGCACCAGATCGAGATGCCGCCCGCGCGCGTGCCGCGGCGCGCTTCCTTGCGCGTCTGGTAGCGCAGCGGGTCGAAGTTGCACACGCCGGCGTAGGTCTCGCCGATGTGGCGGATCGTGTAGGGCACCACGCCGCTCTTGCCCGCGAGCAGGTTGGCGCGGTACTGCGCGAGGCTGTCGCCGTTGGGACTCGCGAGACCGACTCCGGTGATCACGACGCGCGGGAGCTCACGCACGGCGAGCCTCCTTCGCGCGCTTGCGGCCGCTCGAGCGGCTCTGAGAGTTGCCATGCGCCACGATCAGCTTCGATCCGGCGTCCGCGCCGGAGTGGCGGACCTGCTCGGCCTCTGCGAGCGCGTTGCTGACGAGCTGGTTGAGCCCGTTGCGGCCGAGCAGCACGCGGCTCGGCATCACCACGCCGACCTTGAGGGCGGCGCTCATGGCCTTGTGCAGCAGGCTCTGGCTGTCGTCGAGCGCGTTGGCGACGGCTCCGACCACCAGGCCCATGACCGCTTCGGCGATCTCGCAGGTCGAGATGATCGAGCGCAGCGTCATGACGCGCGGGTCTCTCTCGCCGTGCTGCTCCTTGACGAAGGCGAGCATGCGCTGGCTGGCGACCTTGAACTGCTGGAACACGACCTGCTCGCGGCGGCGGATCACGGTCGCGGCGATGGCCAGCGTGTTCGAGACCGGCGCGTGCAGGTGGCAGCGACGCTCGTGGTCGAACTCGCTCGTGATCGCGCCCCACTCGGTCAGCTCGTGCAGCGCCGTGCTCGTCGCGCCCTGCGAGAGGTGCAGCCCCTCGCTGATCTCCTTGGCCGTGAGCGCGCGACCGCCGAGGACGAGCAGGCCCCAGATGCGCCCGTGGACGCGCTTGAACCCGATCGTCTTGAAGAACAGCTCGAACTGCGGGAGCTGCGCTGCGAGTTCGGGCTCGAGCCCGGGCAGCTGCGGCAGGGAGCGGGAGGTCGGGAGCTCTTCGGTCATGGGGCGGGGAGCACCGATTTCAGATTTTTCTGAAATCCGTGGTGCGCGTCTTGTACCCCCTCGCGGCCGGCCGGGCCAAGCGGAAACGGCCTCGGAGGCCAAAATCAGGCCCTTCTCGGGCCTTCGTCGGCGCTTTTCGGTCGGCTGCGCCGCCGCGGGCGAGCGCTCAGGGCTCGAGGGCCAGCATCTGGCACTGCAGGCCGCTGCCGATCCCCATCAGCACCGTGCGCTGGCCCGCGCGCACGAAGCTCGCGCTGCGGGCTTGGTCCCACGAGAGCGGCAGCGAGACCGAGCCGATGTTGCCGAGCGTCTCGACGGTCGGGAAGTCGAGCGCGAGATCGATGCCCATCGTGCCGAGCAGGAGCTTGCGGTGCGCCACGCCGACTTGGTGCGTGATCACGCGCTCGACCGTCTCTCGCGTCCAGTCCATCTCCGCGAGGAACTCCGCGAAGGTGCGCGCGGCGAGCTCGTTGCCCGCCTGCATGAGCGTCTCGCTGTCGGTCTGCATGAGCATCCCCTCGCCAGCATGGTCGCCGTGGCACAGCACATGGTGCTGTGTGGCCGAGCGAGCCGTCGCACCGGCGAAGCGCGCGCCGGACGCGCACAGCTCCTTGCGCGCGATCACCATGGCCGCCGCGCCGGAACCGATCGTGAGCGACGCGAAGCTCGCCTTGAGTTCCTCGCGCGTGAGGTCGCGCTTGGCGTTGAGCGTGGCAATCGTGCGCTCGACGAGCGCGCGTCCGCATTCGCCGGCGACGACGAGGCCCGCGTCGACCGCGCCGAGCTCGACCTGCGTCGCGACCACGCTGGCGGCGTTGGCGAATCCCAGGCACGCGTTGGAGAGGTCGAAGGCCAGCGCGCTGTGCGGCAAGCCGAGGCGGTGGTGGACGACGGACGCGGTCGCGGGCTCGAGGAAGTCGCGGCACACCGCCGCGTGCACGAGCAGGCCGATGCGCTCGCGCGGCACGCCGCTGCGCGCGAGTGCGAGCTCGCCGGCGGCCGTCGAGCCGTCGCTCGGGCGCCAGCCGCGCGGGAAGAAGCGGCGCTCGCGGATGCCCGTCATCAGCTCGAGGCGGCCCGTGTTCAGGCGAAAGCGCGCGTAGACGCCGGCCAGCGCGCACTCGAGCGCCTCGCTCGTCACGACCTCCTCGGGCAGCACATGGCTGGTGGCCGCGATCCGGACCTTCTCGAAGCGCATGGGGCGAACAGGGTAGGCCCGGGGCGCTGCTTGTCCAACGCCGATTGGCTATCGTCCCTCCCAAGCTCCCTGCTCCCAACGCACCCGCCGCCGCGCCATGTCCACGCCTTTCCGCCCTGCGTTCCTCGCCCTCGCCAGCGCTCTTGCTCTCGCCGCCTGTGACCGTGCTGCGCCGTCGCCCGAGCCCGCCAAGGTTCCGGTCTCGGCCACGACGGTCTCGGGCGACTTCCTCGCGGCCAGCAAGCAGATCGCGGCCTTCGAGGCCTACAACGGCGGACGCTTCGCGGACGCGCTGCGGCTGTACGACGAGCTGCTCGCGGTCGAGCCCGAGAACCTCGATGCGCGCGTCAACCGCGCCGCGTGCCTCGGTCAGCTCGGCCGCTGGCCGGAGGCTCTCAGCGCGACCGACGAGTGCATTCGACGCAACCCCGACGATCCCGAGACACACATCAATCGCTCGACGATCCTGGACGAGCTCGGGCGCGGCGAGGAGGCGCTCGAGTCCGTCGAGCGCGCGCTCGCCCTCGCCAAGGACCTACCCAAGGCGCTGCTGCTCAAGGCCACGATTCTCGGCAAGGCGGGCAAGGCGGACGAGTCGATGGCGATCGTCGACGCGCTCGTGCAGCGCTTCCCCGACACGCCCGCGCTGCTGCTCGAGAAGGCGCGCATGCTCGACCTCGTCGGTCGCGGGGCGCTCGCCGATCCGATCTACGCGCAGCTGCAGGCGCAGTTCCCCGACGATGCGGGCCTGCGGGCGGCCATGGCCGCCCGCAACGGCGGCGGCGCGAAGTAGCCGCGCGAGGCTCTCCGCCGGGGTGCGGTGGACGCGCGCGGAGCGAACGGCGAAGATCGACGCTCCATGGCCCCTTCGCCGACACCGATCCTGCACATCGACATGGACGCGTTCTACGCGTCGGTCGAAGTGCGCGACGACCCCTCGCTCGCCGGCAAGCCGGTGGTGGTGGGGAGCGCCCCGGGCCGGCGCGGCGTGGTGGCGGCCTCGAGCTATCCGGCGCGGCGCTTCGGCGTGCGCTCGGCCATGCCGACCGCCGAGGCGCTGCGGCTGTGCCCCGAGCTGGTGGTCGTGCCTCCGAACTTCGAGAAGTACACGGCCGAGAGCCGCAAGATCATGGCGATCTTCCGCTCCTACACGCCGCTCGTGGAGCCGCTCTCGCTCGACGAGGCCTTCCTCGATGTCTCGGGCTGCGAGTATTCCGGCGGTGATCCGGCGGAGATCGGGCGCGCGATCAAGCGCGACATCCTGCGCGAGACAGGGCTGGTGGCCTCGGTCGGCGTCGCGGGCTCGAAGTTCATCGCCAAGCTCGCGAGCGACATGGACAAGCCCGACGGCTTCCGCGTGATCCCGCCGGAGGATGTGCAGACGATCCTCGCGCCGCTCTCGGTGTCGGCGATCTTCGGTGTGGGCCCGCGCACCGCCAAGCGCCTCGAAGCCATGGGCGTGCGCACGGTGGCGGAACTCGCGAAGCTCTCGCGCGAAGAGGTGCACAAGCGTTTCGGCGTGTCGGGCGTGTGGATCCACGATCTGGCGCACGGCATCGATACGCGGCGCGTGACGCCGCGGCGCGAGGAGAAGAGCTATAGCTGCGAGCGCACATTCGCCAAGGACATCCAAAGTCGTGAGGAACTGCGCCTGCGGCTGCTCGAGTTCTGCGAGGAGCTCGCGTTCCGCCTGCGCGATGCCGGCCTGCGCGGTCGCACCGTGACGATCAAGGCGCGCTACCCGAGCTTCAAGACGATCACGCGCACGCAAACGCTCGGTTTTTCGACCAATGTGGGCGTGCGCTTCTACGCCGCGGCGCGCGAGCTGCTCGATCGCATCCCTCAGGGCCCGCTGCGCCTGCTCGGCCTGCAGGTCGCCAACCTCGAGGATGTGCGCACGCCCCAGCAGGGCACGCTGTTTGGAGGTGGCAATCCCGAGTTCGAAGCGCCCGCCCTCGTGCGCCAAGCCGCCCTGTTCCCCGACCGCCTCGAGCGCGCCTCGCCCGGCCTCGATCGCCTGCGCCGCAAGTACGGTCGCGGCATCGTCGTGCCCGCCAGCCTGCTCGGCCGCGACGAGTCCGTCGGCCGCGACGGCACCACCGGCTCGCTCGGCCAAGCTGCCCGCGCCGCACGCAGCGAGCCCTCCGACCCCGAGCCGAACTCCCCGCCCCCCTTCGAAGAGCCGCCCGCCGAGTAGCGCGACTCGCGCGCCTGAAGGGAATGCGGAGAAGCGCGCGAGGCCGGGCGCGGGGGACGCGCACGGCCTCGCGAGAGGGTTACCGGGGCTCTGTGTGGCTAGTGGCCGTCGGAGAGGTAGCTCATGAAGCTCATGCCGATGTCGCGGAAGTTCTGCACGCGCGGGATCTCGATCGCGTCCTTGATGCAGACCTGCTCGCACAACTTGCAGGAGGTGCAGTTCTTCTCGATCACGACCGCGATGCGGTTGAAGCCGTCGGCGTCGAGCTTCATCTCGAGCGCTTCGAAGGGGCACACATCGACGCAGAACTCGCAGCCGGTGCAGAGTTCTTCGTGGACGAGGGCCTTGGGGACTTGCTTGGGCTTGATGTGCGTGACGAGCGTGTCGCGGTCGTTGGTGATCGCGTCGAACGGGCAGTAGATGCCGCACACCGAGCAGTTGATGCACAGGTCCGGGTCGATGAAGAAGCGCTCGCCCCCGGAGATGGCGTTGGTCGGGCAGACGCGCTCGCAGATCGTGCAGGCGGTGCACTTCTCGGTGATGAAGTGCGAGCGCCATTGCCAGTTCTCGGCGAGGAGGGGCTTCTTGAAGACGAGGATCTCGAGCTTCTGGTGGCCGTCGAAGCGGAAGCGGTGACCGAAGGTCGTGCGCTTGACTTCGATGGTGGTCAGGAATTGGCCCGGGAAGCTGTTCGTGGTGTGGCAGAGCGCGCGGATCTTGGGATCCTTGACCCAGCCGTAGATCTGGAACACATTGCCGTCCTGCACGACATGGTTGCCGTAGATCGGCATCACGCTCGTGAGCCCGTAGCGGAAGCGGTCGCGCACCGCGGGCACCTTGGTCGGGAACTGCACCGTGACGCGGACGAAGTCCTCCTCCTCCTGGACGGTGTAGTCGCGGCCGTAGCGCCGGTCGCGCTCGAGGGGATCCTGCTCCACGCCGCGCCACTGGGCCCACTCGAGCTCCCAGCCCGGGACTTCCTCGAGCTTGGAGAGGTCCTCGGCGGGCGGCAGCTCGCCCGTGTAGCTGATGGCGGCCGTGGGGCAGACATCGACGACGGTGCGCGCGTTGTAGAGCGTCGAGTCGTGGATGTCGTGCGTGTGCGCCTTGGCGTCCTGCCCCATGAAGAAGATCTCGGGGAAGTCCTGGCAGCACGCATCGCAGGCGATGCACAGATGCGGGTCGACGGCGAAGCGCTCGGCCTTGGCAACGCTGTCTTGGAGGGTCGGAGTCTCGGTCATGGGGGCGGCGCCGCCGGGGCGGGGCCTGTGGGGGATCGGCGGGGGGCGACTCTAACGCGGAGGGGAGACTCTGGCGGCCGCGGACGGCCCGCCCAAGTGCGCCACCATGCTAACCCCGCCTCGGGGCCCGTTCCTATACTTCGCCCCATGATCTGGAGCGCGGGGAGCGGGTCGAGGGGAACTGCAGTTGATTCGCTCCAGCCACGCTAGCGCGCGACGGGCCGCTCTCGTAGGCCTGCTGGCGTGCCTGTGGGTGGCGCTCGCTTGGGGTTGGGTCCTGAGCACGGGCCTGTGGGGCTGGGATGTCTATCCCCTGATCGCCGCCGGCCGGATCGACGGGCTCGGCGGGGTCGCGGCGACCTTCGGGGACGAGCTCATGGACGGGCGCTACCCGCTCGGTCGCTACTGGCGGCCGCTGGTGCACCTCTCGTTCGGGCTCGACCACGCGCTCTTCGGCCTCGATCCCGTCGGTTTCCACCTGACCGACCTCGCGCTGCTCGCGGCCAACATGCTGGCGCTGGCAGCGGTCGCGCGGCGCTGGATCTCGGAGCGCGCGGCGCTGGTCGCGGCGGTCGTGTTCGGTGGCAACCTCGTGCACGCGGATGTGCTCGCGGTTCCAGCGCGCCGCGCGGACTCGCTCGCGCTCCTGTTCACGCTGCTCGCCTTGGCCTCCGTGTTCGCGCGCCGTCGCTGGTTCGCCGCGCTCTCGGTCGCGGCGGCGCTCTCGTCGAAGGAGAGCGGCGCGATCGCGGTGCTCGTGGCGAGCGGAGCCGCGTTCGCGCTGGCCGAGGGCGACGGGCGCGAGCGCTGGAAGCAGGGACTGCGCGCCGCGTGGCCTGCGTGGTGTGCCTTCGCGCTCACGCTTGGAATCCGCACCTGGGCTCTCGGCGGGCTCGGCGGCAGCCGCGAGGCGCAGGTCTCCGCCGCGTGGTCGGACGCGCTCGCGGCGCTGGCGCGCTATTTCCCGGCCGCATTCGCTCCGACGCAGGTGCGCCTCCTCGGCAGCGCAGGGCTTTCGTGCGCCGTCGCACTCGCGCTCGTCGCCTTGTTCGTGGCACTCGCTCGACGCGACGCGCGCCGCACGCTTGTTCCGCTCGCGCTGTGGTTCGCGGCGCTCGCGTCCTTGACCGCGATCTCGCGCGCCGAGCGCGGCTGGTACGAGCTGCCCTTCGTCGCGCTCAACGGCCTGTTCGCCGCGGCGCTCTTCGAGCAGGCCTTCGCGCGCGCCGGGGCGGCTCGCCTGCTCGCGGTGCCGGTGCTCGCGTGGGCGCTCGCGTCGCTCATGCCCGGGCGTGCCGCCGCGCCCGAGTTGATTGCGGCCGGCGAGTCCGCGCGCGTGTACCTCGGACAGGTCGAGTCCGCGGTCCGGAGCGCGAGTGCGGGATCGGCCGTGCGCGCTCCGGGGTTGCCGCTCGAGCTGCGCGACCCGCAGCCGTGGCTCGACGGCCGCGAGCGCACCTTCGCGGTGCTCGCGCCCTACAGCGTGGCGGCCTTCGTCGAGCTCGCATTCCCGGGCCGCGCCGTGCGCGTCGTACCGCCTGCGCCGCCGAGCCTGCCAGCCTCCACGGAGATCGTGCTCGTGCTCGAGCGCTGAGCAGCGCTTTCCGCGGGCGTGCGTCGAAGCTAGGTTCTCCCCGTGGAAACTCGGCAGTTCGTGGCGCTGGGCGCGGTGTTCCTCTCGGCGGCCTGCGCGAACGAGCGCGACGTCGCGGCGCGGCGCGCGCTTGACGGGGTCGCGTTCGTGCGCATCGAGCCCGGCGAGTTCACGATGGGCAGCGAGGATGGACAGCCCGACGAGCGTCCCGCGCACCGCGTGCGCATCTCGCGCGCCTTCGAGCTCGGCAAGTTCGAGTTGACGCAGGCCCAGTGGGAAGCCGTGACGGGGAGCAATCCGTCGACGCGCACGCGCTGCGCGGAGTGTCCCGTCACCAACGTGAGCTGGACCGAGGCGCAGGCCTTCTGCGCCCGCGCGAGCGCGCTCACGGGCCGCACGTGGCGGCTGCCGACGGAGGCCGAGTGGGAGTACGCCTGTCGAGCGGGAACGACCAGCGCATTCAGCTTCGGCGACGACGCCGAGCTGCTCGAGGCCTGCGGCTGGTACTTCCGCAACAGCGGCGACGCGCCGCTCCCGGCGGACACGGTCTGGGACTTCAACCGCGCCTTCAACCTCGATGGCTGGGGCTGCCGCGCGCACCCCGTCGGCAGCAAGCTCCCCAACGCCTGGGGCCTGCACGACATGCACGGCAACGTGTGGGAGTGGTGCTCCGACTTCTATGCGGCGGAGAGCTATGGCGTGCCCGGGCGCTTCGTCGATCCCGTGGGCCCGTCCTACGGCGAGCGGCGGGTCGTGCGCGGCGGCTCGTGGCTCATCGGCACTGCGGACTGCCGCTCGTCGGCGCGCTACAAGATCGAGCCCAACGACCGCAACGCGTACTACGCGTTTCGCGTCGCGCGCTCCCTGTGAGCGGCGCCGCGGTGCGTGAGAATGGCACCGCGGACCGCTAGCATCGCGGTGATGCGAACGAGGTCGATCGAGCGTGGCCGAACGGGCAACGTGCGCGCGCTCGTGCTCGTGGTGCTCGCCTTCGCCGCGGTGGCTGCGATCGGCTACTACTTCACACCGGGGCGCGGCAAGCCGGCGCGGCGCGTGCTCGTGGTCGGCTGGGACGGCGCGACATGGGACATGCTCGACCCGCTGATGGCGGAGGGCCGGCTGCCGAACGTGGCGCGGCTCGTCGCACGCGGCTCGAGCGCGCGCTTGGAATCCACCAAGGTGCCGATCTCGTCGGCCGCGTGGGTGAGCGCGATGACCGGCAAGGGCCCGGGTGAGCACGGCGTGTACTCGTTCTTCGAGCCGGTCGAGTCGAGCTACGACGTGCGGCTGATCAGCTCGCGCTCCAACCAGGCCGCGCCGCTGTGGCGCATCCTCGGCTGGCACGGACTGCGCTCGATCACATTCGGCGTGCCGGTGACTTTCCCGCCGGAGAAGGTCGACGGCGTGATGGTCGCTTGCATGCTCTCGCCGTTCGATGCGGACTACGCCTATCCCAAGGCGCTCACGCAGCAACTGCGCGCGCGCGGCTTCGTGCCGGATCTCGGCGCATGGCGCGAGCGGCAGGAGGTGACCTTCGAGCGCGTGCGCGAGCAGCTCGCGATCAAGGAGGAGATCCTGAGCGAGCTGCTCGCGGCGGACGACTGGAGTCTCGCGACGATCGTGTTCAAGGACCTCGATGTGTGGTGCCATCGCAACTACGACGGACGCACGGACGGGCCGGTCGCGCCGCACTACGAGCTGCTCGATGGCGTGCTCGGTCGCCTGCGCGCCCAAGTCGGGGACGACGTCGACGTGATCCTGATGAGCGACCACGGCTTTCATCCCTACCAGCGCAGCTTCTTCGTGCATCCGTGGCTGGTGCAGCAGGGCTTTGCGGTGGCCGGTCGCGCGGAGGTGCAGCTGCCGCCCGCGCCCGAGAACCTCGCGGAGCGACGCGCGACGGAGCACGCGGCGTTGCTCCAGTTGCTCGACCTCGAGCAGTCGGTCGCTTTCGGCGGCGTGTGCGAGGCGAACTACGGCGGCATTCGGCTCAACGTGAAGGGGCGCGAGCCGCAGGGTGCGCTCGATCCGCAGGAAGTCGAGGCCACGCTGAAGCGCATCGAGCAGGCGCTGCTCGAGTGGCGCGCGAGCGGTCGCGACGAGCCCGTCGTGAGACGCGTCTACCGCGGCGCGGAGCTCTACCCTGGGCCGCACGCTGGCATCGTGCCGGATCTGATCTTCGAGCTCGACCCGACGATCGCCGCGCGCTCGGAGCCCGCCAAGGTGCCCTACGGCGAGCATGCGCGCGCCTATCCGGACCACAGCCTCGAGGGCATCTGGATCGCGGCGGGACCGAGCTTCCTGCGCGTGCCGCAGCGCGGCGCAGTCGCGGTGCGCGACCTCGCGCCGACGGTGCTCGCGCTGCTCGACCTGCCGGTGTACGCCGAGATGAGCGGAGCCGTGCGGCGCAAGGAATTCGCGCGCCCGATCGAGCCGCGCGTCGTGCCCGAGGCGGACGATCCCGCCGCGCGCCGCGGCTATCGACCCACGGCCGCCGACTACGCGGAGACGGACATGGAAGAAGTGAAGAGTCGACTCAAGGAGACGGGCTATGCCCAGTAGCACGGCCGCTCGCGCGCGGCTCGACCTCGGCACGCTGCTCGCGGCGCTCGCGCTCGCTCTGTTCGCGTGGGGCACGGTGTTCGACCTCGGCCTGTTCGGCTGGGACACGTACCCGCTGATCGACGCCGGACGCTTCGCCAGCTGGGATGAGTTCGCGCACTCGCTGTCCTGCGAGCTGATGGACGGACGCTTTCCCGGCGGCCACTACTGGCGCCCGCTGGTGCACCTCTCCTTCGGGCTCGACTACGCGCTGTGGGGGCTCGATCCGTTCGGCTACCACCTGACCGACTTCCTGCTGCTCGTGCTCGGCACCACGCTGGTCGTCACGCTCTCGCGCGCGCTGCTCGGCGAGGGACGCGCCGGCTGGGCGTGGTTCGCGGGGCTCGTGTTCGTCTTGCACCCGGTGCACTTCGAGGTGCTCTCGCTGCCTCCGCGCCGCGCGGACTCGATGGCGCTGTGCTTCACCTTGCTCGCTCTCGTGCTCGCGCTGCGCCGGCCGGGCCAGCGCAGCGTCGGCGTCGCACTCGCGTCGCTCGCGGCGGTCGCATCGAAGGAGACGGGGGCGCTCGCGCCGGGGCTCGTGTTCGGGTTCGTTGCGCTGACCGCGAGCGGCCCGCGCTCGGAACGCGCGCTCGCGGGCCTGAAGTCCGCGTGGCTCGCGCTCGCGCTGGTCGGGCTGTTCCTCGCCGTGCGCTCGCAGGTCGTCGGCGGAATCGGTGGGGGAGCGCAGCTCGAGGTGCCGAATGCGGCGGCGATGGGCAGCGCGGGGCTGCGCTATGCCGAACTCGTGCTCGCGCCGCTCCCGCCCGGCTGGATGCGCCGCGGCGACTTCGGCGTCGCGCTCGGGCTCGCGATGGTGCTCGTGCTCGCGATCGGCCTGTGGCGCGCGCAGCCGACGAGCGTGCGGGAGCGCACTGCGATCGAGCCGCGCTCCGCGGCGCTCGCGGTCGGCACATGGATGCTCGCGCTGGTGGCGCTCACCGCGTGCTCGGGCGTCTACCGCGCGTGGTACGCCTTGCCGCTCGCGGCTCCGCTGGCCCTGTTCGTCGCGCTCGCGGCAGCCTCGCGCTGGCTCTCGGGCGGAGGCGGGAGCGTGCGCGTGCTGGGCGCGATCTTCGTGCTGGCGCTGCTGCAGGGCTGGGCGAGCGATTCCCAGACGCGCTGGAAGGAACACGAGGCCGCGAGCCTCGCCGCGGACGGCTTCCTCGACCACTTCGACGCGGTGGTGAGAAGTTTGCAGCCGGGGTCGGTCGCCGAGCTCGCGGCGGAGCCGCCCGAGGGCAGCGCCTCGCGCCACGGCGAGGAGACGCGTCGGGCGCTGGTGTTCCGCGAGTACAGTCTCGAGGCCTACGCGGCGATCGTGCACCCCGGCCTGCGCCTGCGGGTCGATGTGCGCAGGGAAGGGCAGGCCCAGACTCCCGCGCCCGACGAGATCCTCGTGCTGCTCCTGCCGAAGGCCCCCGCCAGCGCTCGAAACTGAACTTCCATCCGTTCGCAACCGACATGATCTGAGCCATGAGCGTTCCGCACCTCAATCCCTACGAAGCGCGCGTCCTCGGCGTCCTGATCGAGAAGGCGCTCACCGTGCCCGACCAGTATCCGCTCTCGCTGCACGCCGCGACCACGGGCTCGAACCAGAAGAACAACCGCTGGCCGGTGGTCGAGTACAGCGAGGCCGAGGTGCACATCGCGTTTCAGGGGCTGCTCGCGAAGCACCTCGCGCACCGTTCGATCGCGGCGGGCTCGCGCGTGGACAAGTACAAGCATGGCGCGCAGGACGCGCTCGGACTCGATGACGCGCACGCCGCGATTCTCGCCGAGCTGCTCATGCGCGGTCCGCAGCAGCCGGGTGAGCTCCGTTCGCGCGTCGAACGCATGACGCCCGGGCTCAGTGCCGAGCTCTTGATGGAGCGCATCGCGCGCCTGCGCGAGAAGGGCTTTGTCCAGCGCATCGACCCGCTGCCGGGCGAGCGCGCGGAGCGCTACCTCCAGACGCTGTGCCCGGAGGCGCATCCGCTCGATGCGGTCGCGCCCGTCGTATCGCGGCCGATCGCGGCCCCGCGACTCGATCTCGAGGCGCGCGTGCTGGCTCTGGAGAACGAGGTGGCCGTCCTGCGCCGCAACCTCGAGCATGTGCTGAAGGAGCTCGGCGCCCAGCCGCTTCCGCCCGCCTAGTGCGACTCTCGCTCCTCGCGCGCCGGCAGGCTTGGCGCGCAATTCGACGCTGCTGACTCGGCCTACGGCTTGCCCGGCCCGCTGGTGCTTGGATGTCGGCACGGCGCGGGCACGCTGTGCCCGAGCTGGCGGATCCAGCGTGCCTCGAGCCTAGTGCGCCTCGAGCCACGAGTCGCCCTGACCGATGTCGACCGCGAGCGGCACGGAGAGTGTCACGGCATCCTCCATGCAGCGACGGACGATCTCGGTCGCGGCGGCGAGCTCGCGCTCGGGACACTCGAGCACGAGCTCGTCGTGCACTTGCAGCAGCATGCGCGCGGCGAGGCCCGAGCGCTCGAGCGCGGTCTCGAGGTCGATCATCGCCTTCTTGATGATGTCCGCTGCCGAGCCCTGCACCGGCGTGTTCACGGCCGCGTTCTCCGCGAACACGCGCAGCCGCGCTTCCTCGGAGTTGATGTCCGCGATCGGGCGACGACGGTGGAAGAGCGTCTCGACATAGCCGCTCTCGCGCGTCGACTCGATCACGCTTTCGCGCCAGCCGCGCACCTTGGGGAACGAGCGGAAGTAGCGCTCGATGAACTGCCGCGCCTCGACGAGCGAGAGGCCCGTCTCGCTGGCGAGGCGGTTGGGGCCCATGCCGTACAGCAGTCCGAAGTTCACGGCCTTCGCGCGGCTGCGCATCTCGCGCGTGACGAAGGGTTCCGCCACATCGAAGATCACGCTGGCCGTCGAGGAGTGGATGTCCTTGCCCTCGGCGAAGGCCTGCTTCATGCGCTCGTCGCCGGCGAGGTGCGCCATGATGCGCAGCTCGACCTGGCTGTAGTCGGCCGTGAGCAGCTTCCACGGCCCGTGCTCGTCCCTCTCGCGTGCCACGAACGCCGCACGCAGGCGCTGTCCGCGCTCGGTGCGGACCGGGATGTTCTGCAGGTTGGGCTCGCTCGAAGCGAGGCGACCGGTGGCGGCGCTCACCTGACTGAACGAGCAGTGCACGCGGCCTGTGCGCGGATTCAGGTAGCGCGGCAGCGCCTCGACATAGGTGCTCTTCAGCTTCTGGACCTCGCGGTAGTCGAGGATGTGCTTGACGATCTCGACCTCGCCGTAGGACTGCGAGAGCGTCTCGTAGTCCGTCGAATAGCCGGTCGTGGTGCGGCGCGGCTTCTTGACGCCAGCGGCTTCCTGGATGCGCAGCTTCTCGAACAGCAGCTCGCCGAGCGCCTTGGGGCTGTTGAGATTGATGTCTTCTCCGGCGAGCTCGCGCACGCGCGACTGATGGCGCTCGATGTCGACATCGAGTTCGCGACCGAGCTCGTCGATCAGGCGCGTGTCGATGCGGATGCCGCGCTCTTCCATGGCGGCGAGCACGGGCACGAGCGGCATCTCGAGCTCGTAGAAGAGCTGCTCGTTGCCGGTCTCCGCGAGCTCCCGCTTCAGTTGCTCGTAGAGCTGCCATGTGACATCCGCATCCTCGCAGGCGTACTCGGCGACCTTGGCCACGGCCACTTGATCCATGGTGATCTGCTTGGCGCCCTTCCCGATCAGCTCGGAGGTCGGGATCTTCTTGATGCCGAAGTACGCGAGCGCGAGGTCGTCGAGGTTGTGACGGCGCGTCGTGCCGTGCAGCGTGAACGAAGCGACCATCGTGTCGAACGCGATCGGCGGCATGCGCAGGCCGGCGGCGCGCAAGACGAGCGCGTCGTACTTGTGGTTCTGACCGACCCGCACGAGTGCGGGATCGAGGAGCAGCGGCGCCACGCGCTCGAGCAGCTTCTCGCGGCTGCCGCACAGACACGGCTCGAGATTGAAAGGCAGGTACCACCCGCCGCCAGCCGCGCAGGAGAACGAGAGACCCACCAGTTGGGCTTCGAGCGGAAACAGGCTGGTCGTCTCGCTGTCGACGGCGAATGCTCCAGCCGTGCGCAGCGCCGCGAGCAGCGCGTCGAGCTCGGCCTCCGAGCGCACCGTGCGGTAGTCGCGCGACTGCGCCACGGCAGCACCCTGCTCGACCTTCTTCAGCAGGCTGACGAAGCCCATGTTGCGGAAAAACTCGGCGACCAGCTTGGGGTCGGGCTCGAAGTGGGGGAGCTCGTCGAAGCCCGGATCGAGCGGGACATCGCGGCGAATGGTGACCAGATCGAGCGACAGGAGGAGCTGTTCGCGGTCGCGCTCGATGAACTCGCGCTGCTTGCCCTTGATCTCGTGCACGCGCTCGAGCACGCCGCGGACCGAGCCGTACTGCTCGATCAGCTTCATCGCGCCCTTCTCGCCGATGCCCTTGACGCCCGGCACATTGTCGGACGCGTCGCCCATGATCGCGAGTACATCGACGACATGCGCGGGGTCGGTTCCGAACTTCTCCTTGACGGCCTCGAAGCTTTCGAGCGCGATGCCGCCGCCCTGCTTGAACACATTGTAGAGCGTCACCTTGGGGCTGACGAGCTGCATCATGTCCTTGTCGCCGGACACGATCATCACCTCCCAGCCGCGCTTCTCCGCCTCGAGCGACAGCGTGCCGATCACATCGTCCGCCTCGTAGCCCGGCACCTCGAAGATCGGGATCCCGTGCGCGCGCACGACCTCGCGCAGCCAGTCGAGCTGCGCCACGAGCTCGTCGGGGATCTTCTCGCGCGTCGCCTTGTACTCGCCGTACTCCTTGTGACGGAAGGTCGGCCCTTTGGGGTCGAAGGCGACGGCGATGCGCTCGGGATTCTCGTTCGCGAGGATGCTGCGGAGCGTGTTCGAGAAGCCGTAGGTCGCGCCGCAGGGGAGCCCCTCGGGGGTGGTCAGGCCCGTGCGCTGCATCGCGAAGTGCGCCCGGTAGGCGAGCGCGGTCCCGTCGAGAAGGAAGATGCGCGGCATGGTGGCGAGGATACGTATCCCATCCCGCCCTGTCCTGCTGGGACTCCCCCCGCTCGGGCGCGTATCCTCGCGCGTTGCAGGCCATGGCACGCAGTTTCCTCAAGCTCGCAGCGGACATTCCGGGGCTCGACGCGCTCGGCGTGCGCGAGCTCGACGACCTCTTCGCGGAGCCTCCGCGCACCGTGACCGCGCAGCGCGCGCATCTCGCTGGCACACGCTTCGTCGTGCCGCTGCCGGGGACGCCGGACGAGGCGGGCCTCCAGCACGAGAAGCCGCGCGGTGCCGGCACGGGCCTGCTGCATGTCGAGCGCTTCGGACGCGGCGGGTTCGCAGGCCTCTCCGCGCGCTTCACGCATCCGCGCAGCACGAGCCTCGCCGCACGCGCGTGGAATCTCGCCTGCCACCTTCAGGCCCACGGAGTGGCGACACCGCAGCTCGTCGCTCTTGCGGAGCGCGGCGCGAGCCCGTTCTGTGCGGAATCCGTGCTGGTCACGCGCGAGCTCGAAGGCTTCGTCTCGCTGCGCGAGTTCCTGCGCACTACAGACAAGCGCTCCGAGCGTCGCCGCGCGCTGCACTCGCTCGCGCTCACGCTGGTGCAAGTCGAGCGCTGCGGCGCGTGGTTGCCCGCGACTACCGCGGACAATGTGATGGTGCAGCGCGACGACGAGGACTGCGTGGCGATCAAGATCGTCAACCTGCATTCGGAGCAGGCGCTCCTGCGCGAGCGCGGCCTCTCGCGCTCGCGCTTGCCGTCCGTCGCCCTGACATCCTTCGCGGGTGGCTCGCTTCGCGGCTCGCGGTCGCCCACCGAGAGCGAAGCGTGGCTGGTCGCTCTCGATCGCGATGTCGGTGCCGCGCTCTCGCACCGCGAGCGGCTGGAGTTCCTCGTGCGCCTCGGCTTCACGCGCCCGCGCGCCGCGGCGCTCGCCGCGCGCTGCTAGCCGAGCGGCGGCGGCTCGCCCGCCCGGAAGTCGTGCAGCACGAGCTCGAGCGAGCGCTCGCCGCGGAACCAGTTCCAGCGCGGCGTGTGGACGATGTGCAGCGGCGTGCCCAGCTGGAGCTCGGGAAGCCGCGCGGCCATGCCGAACGCCATCGTCTTCAGGACACGCTGCCCGCGTCGGAGCTTGAGCAGCAAGTGCGTGCGATCCTGCCCGATCACGCGCGGAGGCTCCGCGAGCCGCACATCGCCCGAGATCAGCATGGGCTTCTCGTTCTGCGCGCCGTAGGGCTCGAGCCGATCGACGAGGTTCATCAGGTTCTCGTCGAGCGCCTCGAACGCGACCTCGCTGTCGATCCACAGCGCCTGCACCTCGTGCGCGCGCCCGTCGAGCATCTTCTTCGCGCGCGCGCACATCGCCGCTCGCACCTTGGGAATCGCGTCCGCCTCGACTTCGCAGCCCGCGGCCTGCGCGTGGCCTCCGTAGCGCACGAAGTGATCCTTCGCGCCGTGCATCGCCTCGAGCACATCGAAGCCCGCGACCGAGCGCGCGCTGCCGCGACCGCGCTCTCCATCGAGTCCGATGATGAGCGACGGTCGCTGGAAGCGCTGCGTCACGCGCGACGCGACGATGCCGACGACACCTTGGTGCCACTCTTGTCCGGCGAGGACGAGCACGGGATTGGTGGCGACATCCGCGAACTCGTTCGCCTGCTCGAAGGCGTGCGCGCACAGCTCGGCCTCGATGCGGCGCCGCTGGTCATTGAGAGCGCCCAGCCGCGCCGCGAGCTCGGCCGCGCGCTTGGGATCGGTGCTGAGCAAGAGCTCGACCGCGAGCGCCGCGCTGTCGAGCCGCCCCGCCGCATTGAGCCGCGGCCCGACCTTGAAGCCGACATCTTCCGCCACGAGCTTCGTCTCGCGCAGCCCGCAGCTCTCGAGCAGCGCGCGCAAGCCGACATTGCTCGTGCCTTCGAGCGCCTTGAAGCCATGGCGCGCCAGCGCGCGGTTTTCCTCGATGAGCGGCACGACATCGCACACGGTCGCGACCGCCACATACGCCATCGCGTCGACGAGGAACTGCTTGAGATCGTCGCGCACTTTGCGCGCGCCGCTCATGTGCTGCGCGACACCCCACGCCAGCTTGAACGCGACACCGGCTCCGCACAGCTCGCGGAAGGGATAGCGCGATGTGGGGAGCTTGGGGTTCACGATCGCGACCGCGCGCGGCAGCTCGCCCAGCGGCGGCTCGTGGTGGTCGGTCACGATCGTGTCGACGCCGATCGCGGCGAGCTGCGCGATGGTCTCGCGCGCGGCCGTGCCGTTGTCGACGCTGATCACGAGCTTCGCGCCCGTCTCGCGCGCCTTCGCGACGGAGTGTGGACCGAACGAATAGCCGTCGTTGAGCCGATGGGGGATGTGCCAGACCGCGTCCGCGCCGAGCAGCGCGAAGAGCCGCATGAGCAACACCGTGCCCGTCACGCCGTCGACATCGTAGTCGCCGTGCACGAGAATGCGCTCGCGGCGCTCGACCGCGCGTGCGATGCGCTCCGCGGCTGCCGGCAGGTCCGGCAGGCCCGAGGGATCGTTCAGCGAGTGCAGGCTGGCCTCGAGGTGGCGCGCCGTGGCCTCGCCGCCTGCGTGCCCGCGCGCTGCGAGGATCCGCGCGATGACCTCGCTCACTCCATTGCGCTGCACGAGCGCGCGCACGACCTCGGGGGCGGGTCGGCGCAGCTTCCAGGGCCGGTTCACGCGCCGAATTCTAGCCCGCGCGAGGTCGCTTCCCTCGTCCGCCGTGCGCGAGTGTGGTTCGGAGCCTATCGTGGCATCCATGTCCTCGCGCGCCGACACCTCCAAGGAAGCCTTCCCTTTGCTGCCTTCGATCGAGGAGCTGCTGCACGATCCGCGCTTGGAGGAACTCGGCGCGAGCGTGCCTCGCGAGGTTTGGCTCGCGTTCCTGCGCGCGCTTCTGGAGCGCTGGCGCGGCGAGATCAAGGCCGGCAAGCTCGACGCGACGGCGCTGTCCGCGCGGCTCGCGGGTTCCGCGCTCGTGGACGAGCTCACGGCCGCGGTCGGCCGCGAGCGCCGCGCCGGTATCGTCCGGGTGGTCAACGCCACGGGGGTCGTGCTGCACACCGGACTCGGCCGCGCGCCCCTGCATCCCGAAGCCGCGGCTGCGATGGGGACGGTCGCTGGCTCGTACTGCGTGCTCGAGGTCGACCGCGAATCGGGCGAGCGCAACCAGCGCGACGATCGGCTCTCCCTCCTGCTGCAGCGCATGACGGGCGCCGAGGCCGGCATCGTCGTCAACAACTGCGCTGCTGCGGTCTATCTGCTGCTCAACACCTACCTCGCACGCGGCAAGCGCGACGAGGTGATCGTGAGCCGCGGGGAGCTCGTCGAGATCGGCGGCTCGTTCCGCGTGCCCGATGTGATGGAGCGCGCTGGAGTCGTGCTGCGCGAGGTCGGCACGACCAATCGCACGCGCAGCGCCGACTACCGCGCGGCCGTCGGCGAGCGCACATCGCTCCTGATGAAGGTCCACACCTCGAACTTCCGCGTCGAGGGCTTCACCGAGGAAGTCACGCCGCGCGAGCTCGCGGAGCTCGGCGGCGAGCTCGGTCTGCCCACCGCGTTCGACCTCGGCTCGGGCCTGATCGAGGGTGACGACGTCGAGGCGCTGCCGGATGTCATGGGCGACGAGCCGCGCGTGCGCGACGCGGTCGCGAGCGGCGTCGACATCGTGTGCTTCTCCGGCGACAAGCTCTTCGGCGGTCCGCAGTCGGGCATGCTCGTCGGCAAGCGCGCAGCGATCGCGGCCCTGAGAAAGAACCCCGTCTATCGCGCGCTGCGCCTCGACAAGGTGACGATCGCGGGGCTCGAGCGCACGCTCGAGCTCTACCTCGCCGGTCGTGGCGACGAAATTCCGTCGCGCGCGCTGCTGAGCGCGAGCGCCGACGAGCTGCGTCCTTGCGCGGAGCGCATCGCCGCGGCTTTGAGCTCGTTCCCCGACTGCAGCGTGTCCGTTGTGGCGGAGCGCTCTCAGCCCGGCAGCGGCGCGGCTCCCGGTGTTTTTCTGCCCACTTGGGCCGTGCGCTTCGCCCACGCGCGTCGCAAGGCTGCCGCACTCGCCGCGGACCTGCGTCGCGCGGAACCGGCTGTGTTCGCGCGCGTGCAAGACGACGCGCTGCTCTTCGATCCGCGCTCGCTGTTGCCCGGAGACGAGGAGCGACTCGTCTCCGCCGTGCGTTCCCTGCTCGCTTGAGCGACTCGTGCCTCGGCTTGCCGCCCGTGCGCGACTAGACTCCCGCGCCCCGCCCGGCGTGGAAATTCCATGGCACCGCAATCGTCGACGCTGCGCAGCGAAGCTCGCGAGCTCTTGGCGCTCGCGTGGCCGATCATGCTCACGCAGCTCTCGATGATGTCGCTGGGCGTCGTCGACCTGATGATGGTCGGGCGTTATGGCGTCGATGCGGTGGGCGCGGTCGCGCTCGGCAACATCTGCAAGATCGGTACCTCGATGGTGGCGATGGGGCTGGTGCTCGGCATCGACCCCTTCCTGTCGCAGGCGCAGGGCGCGCGCGACACCCGCGCCCTCGCGCTCGGGCTGCAACGGGGAGTCGTGATCGCGCTGCTCGCGGCAGTGCCGGTGGCAGCCCTGTGGATGTGGGTCGAGGACTTCCTCGTCCTGCTGCGACAGGACGCCGCGGTGGCTGCGATCGCGCACGACTATGTGATCGCGCAGCTGCCCTCGGTCCCGCTGTTTCTGATCTTCACCGCCCAGCGTCAGTACCTGCAGGCGCGCGGAATCCTGCGGCCCGCGCTCATCGTCGCGCTGGTCGCGAATGCGCTCAATGTGGTGCTCAACTGGGCCCTGATCTTCGGCCACCTGGGCTGCCCCGAGCTCGGGGCCGTGGGCTCCGGCGTCGCGACCTCGATCGTGCAGTGCTCGATGCCGCTGCTCCTGTGGCTGCTCATGCGCCGCGGTCGCCTGTGCGCGGAGGCCTGGATCCCCTGGAGCCGCGCCGCGCTCGATCCCGCGGCCCTGCGCGCGATCCTCGCCGTCGGAGTCCCGATCGGACTGCACTTCGCGGCCGAGATCTGGGGCTTTCACATCGCCGGCCTGTGGGCGGGCTGGCTCGGCAAGAACGCGCTCGCGGCCAACTCGATCGTGCTCAATCTGGCGTCGATCTCGTTCATGCTGCCGCTCGGCGTCGGTCTCGCGACGGTGACGCGCGTGGGCAATCTGGTCGGCGAGGGGCGCTCGCGGGACGCGCAGGTCGCGGCGTGGTCGGCCCTTGGACTCGGCGCGGGACTGATGCTCCTGTGCGCGGCGACCTTCCTGCTGGCCGGAGAGCCGCTGGTGGCGAGCTACACCGAAGATCCGGCCGTGCTGGCGCTCGCTGTCGCCACCCTGCCTATCGCCGCCGCCTTCCAGCTCTTCGACGGGCTGCAGGTCGTCGCGGCTGGCGTGCTGCGCGCCATCGGCCGCACGACCCCGACCGCGATCGCGAACCTGCTCGGCTACTACGGCCTCGGCCTACCCCTGGGCTACTACTTCGCCTTCCCGCGCGGCATGGGCCTCGCCGGCATTTGGTGGGGCGTGGCCTTCGGGCTCGCCGCCGTGGCCGTGAGCCTCGTGAGCTGGGTCGCGGTCCGCGGTCCGGCCACGGCGCGCACGATCGTCGACCGTCCGGCGACTTGAACTTGCCGCTGGCGTACACTTCGCGCGCCATGACCGGCCACGACCACAAGCGCCTCGTCGATTACGCCGACTGCGCGGGTTGAGCGGGCAAGCTGCCGCAGGGGCAGCTCGCGCAGGTCCTGCGCGGCCTCAGCTCGAATCCGGACGAGCGCCTGCTCGTCGGACCCCAGACCATGGATGACGCCGGCGTCGTCCTGCTGGGGCAGGCCGAAGGCTTGCCCGCTGGCGTGCGACTTGCGCTCGTGCTCACGGTCGACTTCTTCCCGCCAGTGGTCGAGGACCCTTACTTCTACGGCGCCATCGCGGCCGCGAACGCGCTCTCGGATGTGTATGCGATGGGGGGCAAGCCCGTCAGCGCGCTCACCCTCGCCTCGCTCCCCAAGGAGTTCCCCGCGGAGTGGGTCGGCGAGATTCACCGCGGCGGCTTCGAGAAGATCCACGCCGCGGGGGCCAGCATCGCCGGCGGCCACACCGTGCAGGGCCAGATCCAGTTCGGCTTCTCGGTGACGGGCGTCGTCGACCCCGAGCGCATGACCGCCAACAGCGGCGCGCGCGCGGGCGACCGCGTGTACCTCACCAAGCCGCTCGGCATGGGCACCATGACCACGGCCGCCAAGAAGGGTGCGATTCCGTGGTCCGAGCTGCTCCCGGCCGCCGTCCAGATGGCGACGCTCAACGACTGCTCCTGCGCGGCCATGGTCGCGGCGGGAGCGCGCGCCTGCACCGATGTCACGGGCTTTGGCCTCGTTGGACATGGGCGCAACCTCGCGGCGTCGAGCGGACTCACCCTGCGCATCGAGACCGCGCGCGTGCCGCTCTTCGGCGATGTGCTCGCGCTCGCGCGCCGCGGGCTGCATTCCGGCGGTGCCAAGCGCGGTCGCACCGCGCTCGCGTCCGAGGTCTCGATCGCGGCGGGACTCGACGAGGCGCTCACGAACCTGATGTTCGACGCCGAGACCTCCGGCGGTCTCCTGATCGCGATCCCCTCCGCCAAGGCGACCACGCTCGAGCGCGAGCTGCGAGAGCGCGGCCAGCTCGTCGCGCCGATCGGCGAGTTCGTCGCGGCCACGGGCGTGCATGTCGAACTGCGCTAGGCACGCTCGGAGCGCGGCGCGCCGCGCGGCGGTTGGCTCGAGTTCGCGTGGCTGCGCAGCGCGAGACGGACGAGAGCAAGCGCGCCCGAGAACTCAGGTCTGTTTGAGCAGTTCCGAGCGCACGCGGTGCCAGAAGCACCACGAGAGGCCGATCAGCACGAGGAGGCTCACGACCCACAAGAGCGGGTTGGAGGCCAGCGCCTCCCACTGGGAGCCCAAGAACACGGCCACGGCCGCGTAGCACGCCACCGCGGCGCCGGCGCCCGCCGCAACGGAGGCCAGCGTCCCCAGACGACTCAGGCCCACCAGCCGTCCGACCAGCGTTCCCGTGACGGCTCCCGAGCCGGGGATCGGCAGGAACACCAGCACGGCGATGCCCCAGAAGGCCAGTCGGCGCAGGCCCGGGTACTCGCGCATCGTGGCACCGGCGCGACCGTGCGCCTCGGCGAGGGCTCGCCCCGCCAGCGGCAGGCGCTCGAAGCTCGCGATGCCCGCCAAGAGGGCGCAGGACACCCACACATCGATCGTCCAAGCGATCAGGCCGAGCTCCCACGGGTCGAAGCGTGTTTGAGATAGGTTTCCGCCAAAAATGGCGAGCTTGGAGAGGAACACGGCGGCCGCGGCGACCGCCAGCTCGCTGAGCGCGGCGGGCCCGTGCAGCACCGCATAGGCAACGAGCACTGCGAGGCTCGCCGACAGCACACCGAGCGCCGTCAGGCGAAAGCGCACGAGGTCGGTCGGCGGGGCCGGGGGCTCCATGGAATGTGGCGAGCCTACGGGCCGAGCCTGCGAGATGCACGGGGGACGCGAGTGTGCAGCGGGTGGCCGCCGCGCGCTGTTCGCGGGATGCGGCGTCGCACTTGCGCGGGCACAAGCTCGTCGACGCGATCCCGTGCGGGCGCAGAGCGACGGGTGCACGACGATGGGTGCGCGCGTCGCCGCGGTGGCCTCCGGCGTGACCTCGCGGCTACGCTGCCGCCTTCGACCATGGCAGACGCGGAGGATTGGGGAGCCCCAGTGCAGCAGCGCGGTCCGCCGTGGATCTTCGGGCTGCGCGGCGTGCCGCGCGAAGCGCCGGAGAACACGCGGGCAAGCCTCAAGCTGGCTCTCGGGCTGGGCCTCGATGGGCTCAGTCTCGATGTGCGCCGCGCGGGCGGTCACGAGCTCGTCCTGTGCGCGGACGCGACGGTCGACCGCACCAGCGACGGGCACGGGACGCTCGCGAGCCACGCGCCGCTCGAGCTCGCGGCCCTCGATGCGGGCGCCTGGTTTTCACCGCGGTTCGCCGGAGAGAAGCTGCTCTTTCTCGACGAGGCGCTGGCCCTGCGCGGGCGTGCGCTCGCGCCGCAGTTCCTGCTCGTGCTGCGCGAACCCGAGCTATTGCAAGAGCTTGCGGCGCGCCTTTTGGAGCGCGCTCGCAAGCTCTCCGTGCGCGTGCTGACCGACCATCGACGCGCGGCGCTCCAGGCGCGCGACCGCGGGCTCGCGCCGTTGTTCTTTGCGCGTTCCATCGGCGACGACACGCGGCGCTGGGCGGCGGAGGAGCGCATCGACGCGGTGGCCGCGCGCTGGCGCGCATGGGACACGCCGCTGGGGCGCGCGGAGTGGCCCTGCGAGCGCGTCGCGGTCGACATCGACGATCCCGAGGAGTTGCTCGCGGCGTGCCGACTTCCGATCCACGCGCTGGTGACGACCGAGCCGAGGCGCGCGCTCGCGATCCGGCACCTCGTGAGGCTGGCGCCTCTCGATCGCGGCCCGTATCCGCTGCAAGTGAGCGAGCTGCGCGTCGATCCGG